>JBPCTU010000305.1:0-9629 GCA_051011515.1 Acidimicrobiales bacterium | reverse complement strand
AGCGACACCTGCGCTCGCTGCCATACCGGCGAGGGCCCCGGCACCCCGCATGTGCGTATGGACACAGCCGAAGACGTTAGGGACAACGCGTTCGCGATAGCCGGCGTCGTCGATCTTGGCGTTATGCCCCCGTGGCCGGCCACCGAGCACAGCGTGGCGTTCGCCGATGATTGGAGCCTCAGCGAAGAAGAGCGCGCAGCGATCACTCGCTGGCACGCAGAAGGTGCACCGCTCGACGTCGACCCGAACGACGAGATCGTCGCGACCGCGGGAGTATTCGCGCTGACGGACCATGACCTCGAGGTGGCGCCGGTCGCCGGATACGACGGTGAAGCCGGGCAACCCGATGAATACCGGTGTCTCGTATACGACCCCCAGATCACCGGACGGCGACATCTCGAAGCCTTCGAGTTCGTGCCCGACCAGGCCGCAGTCGTGCACCATGCCATCGGCTATGTCGTCCGGGCGCCTCTGATGAACGTCGCTCAGTCGTTCGACGGGCAGGATGGTCAGCCGGGTTGGAGCTGTTTCGGGAGCTCAGGTCTGGGTGAGGACGAAATCTTTCTGGGCTGGGCTCCCGGTCAGGGCCCGACCGAACTCCCCGAGGGTTCCGGCATGCCCATGGAGGCGGGTGACTTCATCGTCATCCAGATTCATTACCACTTCGACATCGACGCGCCCGCCGATCTGTCGAGCGTTCGGTTGCGCTGGAGTGAGTCCGGGGACCCCGATGACGTGATCGTTACGTCCTACGTCGCGCCAGCCGAGATCCCGTGTAGCCCCGAGGAGAGTGGTCCGCTGTGTGACCGCGACGCGGCCATCGCCGACGCTGTCACGAAGTATGGCCAGGAAGGAGTGCTCGGGCCGTTCATCACACAGAGCTGCGGATATGCACCCGACGACTTCGTACTCGTGGGCGGGGTCGTGAGTGGCTCGTGCGACTCACCCATCGGTGTCACCGGACAGGTCGTGTCGGTCCTCGGCCACGAACACGAGCTCGGAAAGACTTTCCGGATGACCCTGCACCCTGACACTCCCGACGAAAGGGTCTTGCTCGACATCGACAGTTGGGACTTCGACTGGCAACTCAACTACTACCCCGTTGAAGAGATCCAGGTAGCAGCCGAAGACTGGGTCCGCATCGAATGCAGCTGGGACCGGAGTCTCCGAGACCCGGTGCTGGAGCCGGCGTACGTAGTCTGGGCGGACGGCACCGACGACGAGATGTGCTTCGCCACTATCGCAATACGTGAGGCCAGATGACCGACCCGACCGACTCAGCATCGAAATCCGGTGCAGAAGCACGCTCACGATTCAGCCTCGACGGCCGGACCGCCCTGATCACAGGTTCGAGTCGCGGAATCGGGCTCGCTATCGCGAACGCTCTGGGCAGCGCGGGAGCTGCGGTGGTCTTGAATGGGAGGACGAGCGGCCCCCTCGAGGCCGTAGTTGAGCAGCTTCGTGACGTCGGCATCGTGGCGCACTGTCGTGTCGCTGATGTCACTGACGTCCACTCAGTCGAGTCGATGGTGGACTCGATCGAGGCCGACATCGGTCCCCTGGACGTACTGGTGAACAACGCGGGTGCACAACACCGCGCTCCGTTCCTGGAGTTCCCCTTGGACGAGTTCACTCACTTGCTGGAACTCAATCTCGTTGCCCCGTTTGTCGTCGCACAGGCGGTCGCCCGCCAGATGGTGAAAAGGGGTTCGGGGAAGATCATCAACATCTGTTCGGTGATGTCGGAGCTCGCCCGACCAGGCATTACCCCGTATACGGCCACAAAGGGCGGCCTCAAACTGTTGACCCGGGGGTTGTGTGCTGATCTCGGCCCGCTTGGAATCCAGGTCAATGCCATTGCGCCCGGCTACTTCGCAACAGAACTGAACGAGGCGTTGTTGGCTGACGCTGAGTTCACGGCTTGGGTCGCCCGGAGGACGCCGGCTGGCCGCTGGGGGGACGTCGAGGAGCTTGGTGGTGCCGCCGTCTTCTTCGCGTCGGAGGCGAGCAGCTACGTCAACGGCCAGATCCTCTATGTCGACGGTGGCATGACGGCAGTCGTGTGAGCGTGGCGGGCCACATCGTGATCACCGGCCCGATGGGTGTCGGCAAGACAACAACGGCCAACGCCGTGGCGGCCGAGCTTGGGTTGCCATACCGAGACTCGGATAGCGACATCGAGGCAAGAACTGGGATGACAGGGCGGGAGATCGCTGAGCGCGAGGGAGTGCCCTTCCTTCACGAGCTGGAGGCCGAGGTTCTTCTCGACGCCTTGGAAGCCGTCGACGCCTCCGTCATCTCTGCGGCCGGCTCGGTCGTCGAGCGCTCCGAGTGCAGGGCGGCGCTGAACGACGCTGCCACCGTCGTCCTGTTGGAGATCGACCTCGCTACTCTTCTCGACCGAATGTCGACGGGCAGTCACCGCCGTCCGATCGATTCGGGCGAAATCGAAAAGCTCCTCGAGCGCCGAGCCGCCTGGTTTGGCGATGTTGCCGACCTGTCTCTCGATGCAACCGAGCCGACAAGTCAGCTGGTCGCCAAGATCGTTTCGGCTGTTGAAGCCAATAGCCAGGACGGCTCCACGTAGTCAGTTGAAGGCAAGGTGGAGGGACCGCAGTAGGCTCGGCCTGCTATGGCCCCGACCAACGACCGATCGCCCAAGGCCTCGCCAGGCTCGGGTAACAAGGGGTCTTCGTCGCGCAAGTCCTCCAAAGGAGGCGGATCGAAGAGCAGCAACTCGGGCGGCGGATATCGCGAGAGGTCTCAACAGGAGCGGTCCAAATCGAAATCCGGCTCAGGCGGCCGCAAGTCCGGCGGGGCCCCGCGCAGGTACTCGAAGGGCGGCCCGAACGACCGTGTCGAAGAGGAAGGGATCCCTGGGAACCAGCAATGGGGAGGCCTGGCGCGTAAAGGTGTTCTGCGAGCCAACCTCGATGAGCGCAAAGAACAAGAACGAGTTGTCGACGCGATCGACGACGACGATCTCGACGAAGAGGCACTCGCCAAGCGGGCGGAACGAGAACGCAAGCGGCTCGAACGCGAAGCGCGCCAAGCCGAGTTGCTCGAACAAGCGCGCGAAGCCGTCGAGCGTGCCAGCCAGCCCGAGGGCAAACCCACCAAAGCGAAGAGCGCCAAACGGAAGCCTCGGCCGAAACCGCCGCGCGACCGGGCGCCTTTGCCGTCGGGGCCGCGCCGAAACGAGACCGAGGAAGAGGCTTTCAACCGATTGCTTGGACCAGACCAAGGTCGGAAGCAGCTGCGGAAGCTCCGGACCGCCGCAGAATCGTTCGAGGCCGAGCGATTCGCTGACGCCGAGAAATCATTGCGAGACATAGCTGCGTTGGTCCCTACGGTGCCCGTGGTCCGCGAGCTTTATGGACTGACGCTCTACCGGGTCGGCAAGTACCGAGGCGCCGCGAGTCAGCTCGAAGAGTTCCGAGTGCTGGCCGGATCTGTCGAGCAGAATCCCGTTCTCGCGGACTGCTACCGCGCTCAGAAGCGCTGGGCCGACGTCGAGGTCTTGTGGGAAGAGCTGGCGCAGGTTTCGCCCGGCGCCGATCTGGTCACCGAGGGGCGCATAGTCGCGGCCGGCGCGTTGGCCGACCAGGGTGACGTGAACGGGGCCGTTCGGTTCCTCGAAAAGGGTTGGCAGCGGCCAAAACGCCCCAAGTACCACCAGCTACGCCGGGCATATGCTCTGGCGGACCTCTACGAGCGGGCCGGCAATATCCCAAGGGCTAGAGCCCTGTTCGAGTGGATCGTCGGCCACGACCCGGACTTCGTCGACAGCAGGGCCAGGGTCCGCAATCTTCGGTGAGTCTTCGATGGCGTGCCGGGGGGCGTCGCTCTTCGGCACCGACTGTCACAGGCCGCAGGTAGTTTGCAAGCGGGGCTTCTCAAGGTGTGAAGTCCACTTCCCCAGCCGCTTCCCCGCAGCCGCTTCCCCCACCTGAGTTTCAGTCAAGAGCGCCGCGCGTGTTGGCCGTTCCCCCAGCGCGGGCGCAGCAGAGAGCAGGAGGAAGTTGCTTATGAACACGGTGTTGTTGCAAGGGGTGTTGTCCAGCGAGCCACGGGTTCGCGAGTTGCCCAGCGGGTCGATGCTGGTGTCCTGGGAGGTAACCACAGAGTCCGATGGAGTCCGCTTGTCGGTCCCCGTGGTCTGGTTCGATCCACCGGCGTCGGGCACAGAGGTGCACGATGGTGACGAGGTGGTGGTCCTCGGCGAGGTCCGGCGCCGGTACTTCAAAACGACGACGGGTACATCCAGTGTCACCGAGGTTGTTGTGCAGAAGGCGGCCAAAGCCACGAGGGCTCGCCAGGCCCAGGCCGTGTTGGCTGCGGCCTCGGATCGGCTGGCCGGCTAGGTAGGCCGGTCAGTGTTTCGGCGGGTCCTGACCCTCAGGTCTTCGACGCTTCGAAGATGCTCTCGACGGTGGAGTCGAGCGTCGAGTCGAACTCGGCCTCGGACTGTTGAGCGCTGAGGCCTTCGGTCAGGGCTCGCGAGAAGCTCGCGATCATGCCGTTGTTCCTCGACAACATGGCGTTGGCGTCTTCGCGGCTGTATCCCCCCGACAGTGCGACCACTTTCATGACCTTGGGGTGAGCGATGACGTCGGCGTAGAAGTTGTCCTCTGATGGCAAGGTGAGCTTCAACATGATTTGGCGGCCCTCGGGCACCGATTCGAGGTTGCGCAAGATGGCGGCCTTGAGCAGCTGCTCGGCCTCAGCCTTTTGGGGGCTGTGGATGTCGACCTCTGGTTCGATGATCGGCACGAGGCCTGCATTCAGTATCTGATTGCCGACTTCGAACTGTTGATCGACGACTGCGTCCACTCCCGTGGGGTCAGCCAGCTTGATGACCGATCGCATCTTGGTGCCGAAGACTCCTGCCTCATTCGCCCTGGCCAGCAAGTCTCCCAAGTCGGGGTTCGGCTTCATCACCTGGGCGCCATTTACCTCGTCTTCGAGACCTTTGTCGACCTTGAGGAACGGCACGACTCCTTTGACGTTCCAGAGATAGTTGGCGGATCCTTGCCCATCGATCTCTCGGTCCATCGTGTTTTCGAACAAGATGGCACCCAAGACGCGATCGCCGCCGAAGCTGGGGCTGGCGACGATCCGGGTGCGCATCTGGTGGATGCAGTCGAACATCTCGTCGTCGTTCGAGTAGGCGTCATCTCCGACGCCGTATGCAAGCAGCGCCTTCGGCGTGCTGCCACCGCTCTGATCGAGTGCAGCGATGAAGCCGTCGGCTTGGCGGATCTTGGTGAGTTGTTCTTGGTTCATGCATCGAGTCCATGACTTGGGGGTTGACGCGGTTCAGGATAGAGCGCCCGCACTGTCCGACGCGCCAGCACGGGCAGTGAGCCCGAGCACTTCGGCCCACTCCGACCGCGCACCGTCACGAGCGACCACGACTGTGTCGTCTGGTGAGGCAGATGTCACCCCCGCCAAACCAGAAAGTCGGCTCGAGTGACAGCGCGTGGCCGCTGGTGGCAGTACATTCAAACCCGACAACTCTCGAGGAATCAAGGGAGATTCCCGTGACAGACACTGCCCCGCGGCACAACGTTGAACAACTGGACCGGATCGTCGTGCGCTTCGCTGGCGATTCCGGCGACGGGATGCAGCTGACCGGCGAGCGATTCACCAACGCCAGCGCACTCTTCGGCAACGATCTGGCCACGTTGCCCGAGTTCCCTGCCGAGATCAGAGCGCCCCAAGGAACTCTGGCCGGAGTTTCGGCGTTCCAGGTGCAGGTCTCGGATCACGACATCACCACGCCGGGCGACGCTCCGAACGTTCTCGTGGCAATGAACCCCGCCGCATTGAAGAAAGAGCTGCACCGCGTCGAGGTCGGCGGGACCATCATCGTCAACACCGACACCTTCGAGGAGCGCAACCTCTCCAAGGCCGGCTACGACTACAACCCGCTCGAGAGCAACGACCTCGACAACTACACCGTCTTCGAAGTGCCGATGACCTCCATCACCAAAGAGGCATGCAAGGGCATCGAAGGGGTCAAGCCTCGCGACGCCGAACGATCCAAGAACTTCTTCGCCCTGGGTCTGTTGTCCTGGTTGTACCAGCGGCCTCAAGAGCCCACGCTCGAATGGATCGGTGCCAAGTTCGCCGGCAAACCGTCGATAATCGAGGCCAACGAGAAGGCTTTCAAGGCCGGTCATGCCTTCGGCGAAACCGCGGAGATGTTCGACTACACCTACGAGGTCAAGCCGGCAAAGCTCGAGCCGGGTGTCTACACGAACATCATGGGCAATGTCGCACTCTCGTGGGGGCTCGTCGCGGCATCACAGCAGGCGAAGCTCCCGATTTTCTTGGGTTCTTACCCCATCACTCCGGCGACCGACATCCTTCACGAACTCTCGAAGCACAAGAACTTCGGCGTCCGTACGTTCCAGGCCGAAGACGAGATAGCGGCCGTCTCATCGGCGGTCGGGGCCGCGTTCGGTGGCCACCTAGCGGTGACGACGACCAGCGGCCCCGGTGTCGCCCTCAAGGGCGAGGCCATCGGTCTTGCGACGAACCTCGAACTGCCGCTGATCGTCATCGACATCCAACGTGGCGGGCCGTCTACAGGGCTACCCACCAAGACCGAGGCATCCGACCTGCTCATGGCGCTCTACGGGCGCCACGGCGAATCACCCATCCCGGTCATTGCTGCCTACAGCCCGGCCCACTGCTTCTTCGTGGCCATCGAAGCCGCTCGCATCGCCCTGAAGTATCGCACCCCTGTGATGTTGCTCTCGGACGGCTACATCGCCAATGGTTCCGAGCCGTGGAACCTGCCCGATGTCAGCACCCTTCCCGACATCAGCACCACCTTCTCCACCGAGCCTAACCACACTGACGAGGACGGCAACTCGCACTTCTGGCCGTACCTACGCGATCCAGAGACTTTGGCTCGGGCCTGGGCGGTTCCTGGCACCCCAGGTCTCATGCACCGAATCGGCGGCATCGAGAAGGAAGACGGCACTGGCAACATCTCCTATGACCCGGCCAATCATCAGAAGATGACCGACATCCGCCAAGCCAAGGTCGACAATCTCGCGAGCGACATCCCCGAGACCTGGGTCGATGGAGACGGAACGGCGAAGCTGCTGATGTTGGGATGGGGATCTACCTGGGGTGCGATTGCCAGCGCCTGCAAGCGGGCAAGGGCTGCCGGCTATAAGGTCGATCACGCTCACCTCATTCATATCAACCCCTTCCCGCGTGATCTCGGTGAAGTCCTCGGGCGTTACGACAAGGTCATCTGTCCAGAGATGAACATGGGTCAGCTGTCGAAGCTGGTCAGGGCAGAGTTCCTCGTCGACGTGCAGACCGTCAACAAGGTCGAGGGACAGCCTTTCACCGCCGGCGAACTCTACGACGTCGTCATCGACGAGGCCGACTGAGCGCTGCGGGTTCGCCGCAACGCTCTCCACCGACAACTACCAACACATACATTTCCGCTGGTGGCTTGGGCCGCCGAGCGATCAAGACGAGCACGGTACAGGAGACAGACACGATGGCAGAAGGTGCGGCAACCACCAAGGCCGACTGGACCTCGGACCAGGAGCCACGTTGGTGTCCAGGCTGCGGCGACTATTCGGTGCTCACGGCCATGCAGCTACTGATGCCCGAGCTGGATGTGGAGCCTGAGAACACCGTGTTCATATCCGGTATCGGGTGTGCAGCCAGATTCCCGTACTACATGAACACCTACGGCATGCACTCCATCCACGGCCGTGCACCGGCAGTGGCGACCGGTATGGCGATGGCCCGCCCCGAACTCGATGTTTGGGTAGTGGGTGGCGACGGCGACATGTTGTCCATCGGTGGCAACCACCTCATCCATGCGATGCGGCGAAACATCAACATGACGATCCTGTTGTTCAACAACCAGATCTACGGGCTGACCAAGGGCCAGTACTCGCCTACCTCCGAGGTTGGCAAGATCACCAAGTCAACGCCGATGGGCTCCGTTGACGAGCCATTCAACCCGGTAAGCGTCGCGTTGGGCGCCGAGGCGACCTTTGTGGCTCGCACCCACGACATGGACCGCAAGCACATGCAATACACGTTCGAGCGGGCGCACAAACACAAAGGATCAGCGCTCGTCGAGATCTTCCAGAACTGCAACGTCTTCAACGACGGAGCGTTCAGCATGATCACCAAGAAAGACAGGCGTGACGCGATGCTCATCGACCTCAAACACGGCGAGCCCATCCGGTTCGGCGACGACAACGAACGCGGCGTGATCTCGAACGCCGATGGATCCGCCGAGATCGTCGACGTGGCAACTGTGGGCGAGGACGCTCTCTTGGTCCACGACGAAACGAGGCAGGATCCGAGCATGGCGTTCGCCCTGTCCAGACTGGCGAGCGGACCCTACGAGCCAACTCCGGTAGGCGTGTTCCGGGCCGTGAGGCGGCCCGAGTATGCGGCTGTGGCGAGCCAGCAGTTGGCAGTTGCCCAGGATCAAAAGGGTCCGGGTGATCTCCAAGCGCTCCTGCATTCACAGCCGACTTGGACGGTCAGCTAGTTTCGGCTCCGGCCGGGTCGGGTCTCGTGGCCGCGCAAGCGGTCAGCGACAGCCTCGGGCTGTCATGGCCGGTAACTTGAGCCAATCGCTTCTAGACAACGGTTGGATGCAGAGCTGGTTCGGCGAGGTCTGGCCACAAGTCGTAACCAAGCGCGCGAGCTGATTACCAGCCACCGTGTCCGTGTCAACGGTTCCTTCGCCCAGAAGGCGGCTCGACTGACGAGCGCCGCCGACGCAATAGAACTCGTGGGCGATCCCCCGGAGTTCGTCGGACGAGGTGGCCTGAAGTTACGCGCTGCCTTGGATCGGTTCGAACTGAGCGTGGACGGCCGCCGAGCGCTAGACGCCGGCGCGTCGACGGGTGGGTTCACCGACTGCCTGCTGCAAGCAGGCGCCTCGGAGGTCGTTGCCGTTGATGTTGGTTATGGCCAGCTGCACGAGCGCCTTCGATCGGACCCTCGTGTGACCAACCACGAGCGCACCAACATTCGAACCGTCGATGCCGCTGACCTCGGTGGCCGTTTCGAGATGGTGGTCGGTGATTTGTCGTTCATCAGCCTCGAGAAGGTGTTTGGAGCGTTGGCGGCTCTAGCTGAGGAGGGAGCTGACCTAGTGCTACTGATCAAGCCGCAGTTCGAGGCAGGCAAACGCGAAGCCTCAGCAGGGCGGGGTGTGATAACCGATCCTGCGATCTGGACTCGGGTGCTCCACCAGGTGATCGCAGCCGCCCTCAGGGTTGGTGCAACTCCTCGAGGGTTGGTGGCCTCGCCGATTCGGGGAGGCGAGGGCAATGTGGAGTTCTTGGGACACTTCTGCATTGGCGGCGCACTCGGGCTGTTCGACGTCGATGCAGAAGTGGCTGCCGCGGTTGAATCGGTGTCCCCAAGTTGAGCCCGCTCTAACCTGGGGTAGTGGCCAAGGTCGCGATATTCCTTCATGCGCAACGCCCTGCGGCGGTGACCCAGGCCACCGAGTTGGTGGAATGGCTGTCCAGCAGGAACCATCAGCCTGTTCTGCCCGAAGCCGACGCCGTCGCGATCGAGCAGTCTGACCTCGGTTTCGATGAGGAGTCGATCGGTGGGGG
>JBPCTU010000304.1:0-3185 GCA_051011515.1 Acidimicrobiales bacterium | reverse complement strand
GGTCTATGGGATCCTGAAGGCGAGCGAGTGGGGCTGGCTACGCGACTCCAACTCTCCGTTCACGGTGTTCGGGTTGGCCCTCACACCTTTCGTAATCGGGGCCGGCTTGGTCATCCTGGGCCTGTTCCTACGCTGGACCGAACGCCGGGTCGAGCACGGCAAGGACCCGCTGTTCCGTTTGGGCCTGTTCGATATCAAGCCATTCAAGGTCGGCCTCGAGATGTTCCTGGGTCAGAACATTCTGCTCATGGGGGTCTTCTTCTCGTTGCCCCTCTATCTCCAGGTTGTCCTCGGGCTCGATGCCTTGGAAACCGGCGTCCGGATGCTGCCCGTCTCGGTGGCGATGTTCATCTTCTCGTTTGCCGGTGCACGAATGAGCCAACGATGGACGCCGAGAACAATCGTTCGTGCCGGACTCTGGGTTCTGCTGGGCTCGGTTGTGCTCCTCATGGCAACCATCGAGCCCCAACTCGAGGGGTTGGCCTTCGGTTTGGCCATGTCCCTGTTGGGTGTTGGCATGGGCCTCCTGGCATCGCAGCTAGGCAACCTCGTTCAGTCGTCAGTCGGTCAGGCCGACCGCAGCGAGGCCGGCGGCCTTCAGTACACCGCCCAGCAACTCGGCTCCTCGATCGGTACGGCATTCATCGGCGCGATCGTCATCAGCTCGTTGACTTCGGTGTTTCTCAACCAGGTGGCCGAGGACCCCGACATCAGCGACAAGGTAGAGGACTCGTTGACCGTCGAGTTGAACGGGTCGATCGAGTTCGTACCCGCCTCGGAGCTCGGTGCTGCGTTGGCCGACTCCGGCCTCGACGACGACGAGGCGGAAGCGATCGTCGAAGCATACGAAGACGGTCAACTGATCGCGATCAAGATTGGCCTCCTTGTTGGTGGACTCATCGTGGTTGCCATGTTGTTCGTGGCCCGTCGGATCCCGTCCCAGTCGTTCGAAGAGATCGCCGCCGAAGCGGCTGCGTCGAGCGGTGATCCACCCACGTCGGAGATTGAAGCGGGAAGGGACAGCCAGCAGAACTGACGTCAGGCGGCGTTGGGGGCACTCCACAAGACGCGCTGGGGAAACGCGATCGTGATGCCGTGGGCGTCGAAGGCTCGCTTCACCGCTCGCATTGCCTGGTCACGCGCCATCCACTCTTCCTGCACGGTCGGAGCATGCCAGAAGCGGCATGCGATGTTGATCGTCGAGTCCGAGAACTCTTCAACGAATGCAGCGGGAGCGGGGTCGTTGAGCACCGCAGCCTCACCAGCCATGGCTTCTACGATTACTGACCGGGCCTCATCGAGATCGGTGCTGTACGCGACACCGGCGACGAAGGTCGTCATGCGTTGGCCTTCGCTGGTCAGGTTGAAGATTGCGTCTTCGAGAACCATGCGGTTCGGCAGGTGAATCCGCTTTCCGTCGACCGAGAGAACTACGACCGTCCGAGCATTGACCTCTTGCACCTGACCCAGGGCGTCCTCCACGGCCAGCTGATCGCCGACGCTGAACGGACGACGCACCTGGATGATCAAGCCGGCGCCAAGATCTTGCAGGAGCGGTCGTGCGGCGAGGATGACCAAGACGATGACGACCAGTAGCAGGGCCCCGACTGGCCCCAGGGAGAACCCGAGTGCCTCGAACGCAAGGACAATCCCGAGAGTGACGATCCCGTAACCGACCATGCGGGCGATCACGTCCCCGGCGAGCACTGGCATCCCGTCGATGCTGTGGAACATGCGCCGTAAGGCTCGCTTCGTTATCCACGCCAGGATGAATGCGCCGACGACGGAGCAGATCGCGAAGACAACGTCAGCGGTGGAGATGGTGCTGAGATCGAACTCGTCGGTGATCACGTCGATGTTTGCGGGAACGACTTGTGCTTGGATCCGCGGCATGCCTCGGGCCTCCTGGGGGTCGGGTTGGCCCAAGGTTAGGGACTGTGGCGACCACCGACGGTTGCTTCGACGTGGACTAACTTTAATGGGTGGGGCTGATTGTGACTGACGCGCGATTTGGCTGGCGCGTGACGGCTACTTCCGCGCTCATCGTCCTGATGCTCTTGAGCCTTTGGTCGGTGGGTGCCGCTCCAGCCGAAGCGGACGACCTCTTCCGTGAGGACCCCGAGGCAGCCCAAGAGCTGGCAGATCGTTACGCCCCGGTGATGGTCCTCAAGGCCCAGGATGCTCCGTGCGACGAGGATGGGGAACCTTACGCTCCGACATCGGTCGAGATAGTTCTGAACAACCCGGAGATCGTATTGCGCCAGGTGGGTCGCGGCGACCCGGTGATCGCCACCGCGCCCACCGCGAGTGACCTCTTTGGTCTCAGCGAAGGGTTCTACCTCGACTTCCCCGGCGGGGCGCTCAGTCCCGGCTGTATCTACGAAACCGACTTCAACAGGTACTCCGATGGTGAGCCGGTGGTCGTCTACGCGCACATCGTCCAGCAGTCCGACCATCCAGACAAGCTGGCGCTCCAGTACTGGTTCTACTGGTACTACAACGACTGGAACAACAAACACGAAGGTGACTGGGAGGGGATTCAGATCCTCTTCGATGCAGCGTCGATCGAAGAGGCGCTCGCAACCGAGCCGACAAGTGTCGGGTATGCCCAACACGAAGGAGGCGAGCAGGCCGATTGGGACGATTCCAAATTGGAACGTCAGGGCACGCATCCGCTCGTTTACTCCTCAGCGGGATCCCACGCCAGCTACTACGGGTCGGCGCTGTACATAGGTCGGAGCGGCAGCGAGGGCTTCGGCTGTGACAACACCGACGGGCCGTCGGACATGTATGACTCCGAGGTCGTCGTGTTGCCCGACTCAGTCGAGGATGCCGATGACTCATTGGCTTGGCTGGCGTACGGGGGCCGTTGGGGCGAACGTCAGGGGGGTGCCTTCAACGGTCCTACTGGCCCGGCGGCGAAGGAACGTTGGCTCGAGCCGATCGACTGGCACGACGATCTTCGTACAGCCAGCGTCATCATCCCCGCCGGGGACAGTGAGGGGCTGAGCATCATCAACGCCTTCTGCGACATCGTCGAGTGGGGGGCCGGCAAGTTGATTCAGCTGAAGACATCACCCTTCCAACTCGCCGTTGCGACCCTCGTTGTGTTCTTCGTGGTGAGCTGGTTGGTGCGTCGAACCGACTGGTCAGTCGTCCCGCCGAGCCCGGTCGTCAAGCGAAGG
>JBPCTU010000303.1:0-5172 GCA_051011515.1 Acidimicrobiales bacterium | reverse complement strand
GCGATTGTCCCTCACGACGCCACGGTCGACCGACGGTTCGTCCAACGCGCACACGCCGCTGGCCTTCTCGTCTATCCGTGGACTGTCAACGATGAAGAGCGTATGGCCGAGCTGGTCGACCTCGGAGTGGACGGGATCATCACCGACCTCCCCGATGTCGCGCGGGTCGTGGTGGACGCCCCCGCCGATCAGCCCGTTGGCGAAGGTGGCAACGGGGCCTCGTAGAGCCAGGCCTGGAAGAAGTCGTCCAGGTCGATGCCGCCGATCTCCTCGGCGATGGCCTGGAAGTCTTCGGTCGTCGCATTACCCCCGCCAAACCTCTCGATGTATGTCCTGAGAGTCTCGAAGAACGCCTCGTCGCCGATGGTCCGCCGGAGCGCATGAACAGTCATTGCGCCTCGGAAGTAGACCGACGTCGCGAAGAGTTGATCAGGGCCGGGGTCGCCGGGTACAGGCAAGGACAACAGCCTGTTGTCGAACTGCCGTAGCTGGTTCACCTCGGCGTCGATGTCGTAGTTCGGGTCGATGGCTTCGAAGTAGAGGTACTGCGCATATGTGGCGAAGCCCTCGTTCAGCCAGATCTCGTCCCACTCGCCGACAGAGACATGGTTCCCGAACCACTGATGAGCCAACTCGTGGGCCACCACGTCGTCGAAATTGCGGCCGCCTTGTAGCCAGTCCTGACCAAAGATCGACATGGTCTGCTGTTCCAGGGCCACCCCGAGAGTCGAGTCGACCACCAAGACCCCGTAGACCTCGAATGGATATGGCCCAAAAAGCTCCGAAAACGTTCGCAGCATGTCGGGTGTCCGAGCAAAGGAGTCGGCCCGGTCGACGAGGCGTGCCGTGATGGCGTTTCGGATAGGGACCCCGTCCACCGGATCCTCGCTCATCAACTCGAGGTCCCCGATGGCCAAAGGCAGAAGGTACGGCGCCATCGGATCGCGGGCTTCATAAACCCAAGTCCTCCGTCCGTCGGCCTCCTCCACCGTCTCCATCAACAGCCCGGCCGACGCCACTGTCAGCTCAGGGGGCGCGGTCATCTCGACTCGGAAGATTGCTTTGTCGAGCGGATGATCGTTCACCGGGTGCCAAGCGAAGTTGCCCGCGGGTTCGGACAATACGAAAGCCATGCCGTTCTCCACGTACCATCCGCCGATCCCGATGTCGCTGAGCGGGTCTATCTGAGTCGGACGACCTCCGTACTCGATGCTCGTGACGAACTCGGTTCCATCGGCCACCGGCTCAGCAGGTTCGACTGTCAGTTCGATGCCCTCGCGGGAGGCGGACGCTTGGGCCCCATCGACGGTGATCTCGCGCACCTCCATCCCGGAGAGCTCCAGGTTGAACGCCGACAGGTCCTGTGTTGCGATCGCTTCGATGGTGACCACCCCGTCGAGCATGCCGTTGGTCGGATCCCACTCGAGGTCGAGCACGTAGCGCTGGACGTCATACCCACCGTTTCCCAGCGTCGGGTAGTACGGGTCGCCCAGACCGGCTGCGCCGGGTTGAGCATCGATCGACGGAGTAGCCGTGGGGGAGGGAGTGCTCGGCGTCGGTGTGGCCTCGGGTTGGGCAAGGGGCTCGGTGCCGTCGCCCGTTTCGGACTCGTTACCCGCCGGCGTAGCGGGGCCGGCAGTGGTGGGAGTATCGACGGTGACGTCGGAGCTGCCCGTGGAGCAGGAAGTGAGGGCCAACGCAACTGAAAGCCCGAGCGAAAGGGCGGCGCGGCTGCGTTTCACGACTGCAAGTATCGTTCGTCGTCTGGCGCTGTTGGCGTCACGCAGGTGTGTCGCTGTCTCCGAGGATCGTGGGGTCCGGAACAACCAGCCGCAAGGCGTCGGGTTCGTGACGGAAGTGCAAGCTGGTCACCTCGCCGAGATAGTCGCCGTCGACCTGATATGGGAAAGGGCGGTGACCTTCGAGCCAGAACTCGGAAATGTCGGTGCGGTAGTCGACAGCCTTGTTCGCCTTCAGTCCGTCGGGCGATCTGAGAGCAGAGACGGCAAGACGGGTCATCCTGAGCAGTCGGAGGCTCCTGAACGTGATCATCACCAGGGCGCGGTCGAGGGTGGCTTCGGGGGCAAGGTCGAGCGGCCTACTGCCCAGATAGGTGTACGGGTTCGTGTTCAGGCAAATGGCGAACCGGCCGTCGCTGACCACTGACCCGTCGGCGAAACGAACCGAAAAAGCAGGCCGTCGGCGGTCGTAGTGTCGTAGCCAGGTGGCGACGGCGCTGTAGACGAACAACGGGTGGCTGGCGTAACGCTTGAGTTGGTCGCGCTTCTCGACTTCGGCGACCACGGCGGCGTCATAACCAAGACCAGCATGGAACAAGAAGTAACGGCCGTTCACCGAACCCAGCCCAACTGCGTGTGGCGGCGATCGGTCTATCGCTTCCAAAAGGACACTCGTTGCTTCGACCGCGTCGTCCGGTAGTCCGAGAGTCCGTGCGAAGACGTTGGTCGACCCGCCCGGCAACGCTGCCAGTGCGGTCTCGGTTCCGGCCAGCCCGTTGGCGGCTTCGTTCAGTGTTCCGTCGCCGCCCAACACGACGACCATGTCCATGTTCTTCGTCGCCGCGTCCTGCGACAGTCGAGCGGCATGCCCCCGCCTGTTGGTCTCGGCCAGGACGACGTCGTGGTCGGCGGACAGCGCCTTCTGGATGACCACCTGGGTTCGGGGGGTCACCGATGAGGCCGAGGGGTTGACCACCATGAGGATCTTCAAGGGATCCATCGTAAACGAGAACGAATTCTCGCCGGCAACGACACTGTGAATTCGTTCACGGGCCAGTAGATTGCCCGCAAGCACGTGTGAAGGCGCGTGCGTGAAGGGGCCCAATGAAGGTTGTCGTCTGCGTCAAACAGATTCCAGATCCAGCTGATCCCGGCGAGATCGACCCGGAGTCGAAGACCCTCAAGAGAGACGTGAAGCTCATCTTGGACGAGTCCGACTCCTACGGCGTCGAGATGGCGCTGCAACTGGTGGACGGTGACGGCGAGGTCATTCTCGTGTCGATGGCGCCCAACAACGAGGTCAACGGTCTTCGCACAGCTCTTGCCATGGGGGCCGACAGCGCAATTCTCGTCAGCGACGAGGCGCTGGCCGGCTCGGACGCTCTCGGTACCTCCAAAGTGTTGGCCGCCGCTATCGCCAGAGCAGAGCCCGACCTGGTTCTGACGGCCACCGAGTCCAGCGATGGTTACACCGGCACGGTTCCCGAGATGATCGCCGAGCTGATGGGGTTGCCCTCGGTCACGTTTGCCAAAGAGATTGCTGTTGCCGCCGGAGCTGTTGCGGTCAAGCGCCAACCTGAGGCCGGCTACGACGAGGTCAGTTGCCCTCTGCCGTGTGTCGTGTCGGTGACCGCGGGTGTTGTCGAGCCCCGGTACCCGTCGTTCAAGGGAATCATGGCCGCCAAGAGCAAACCCGTGGATGAGGTCGGGATCGGTGATCTCGGCATCGACGCAGCGGCTGTCGGTTGGGCAGGAGGAGGCCAGGAGATCGTGTCGATCGAACCGGCCCCGGCCCGAGAAGCCGGAGAGGTCATTGAAGACGAGGGAGATGCCCACGAGAGAATCGTGGCGTTCCTCGAAGAGCTCAAGGTCATCTGAGGAGGCGTCATGGGAACCATTTGGGTACATGCAGAAGCCAGTGGCGGCCAGGTCACCACCATCACGCTCGAGCTCTTGGCCAAGGCAAGGGAGCTGGGCGACGTCGAGGCCGTATATGCCGGTGCCGACGCCGACGCGATCGCGGCGGAGCTCGGCAGCCACGGAGCGACGAAGGTTCACACGACCGGTGACTTGGACGGTGGGCTGGTCGGCCCGGCGCTCTCGGCAGCGCTTGCCGGTGCCGTAGACGGAGGCGCTTCTCCTGATGCGATCCTGTTGGGGACGACTCAGGACGGCCGAGACGTGGCGGGACGGCTCGCCGTGAAACTCGACGCCCCCGTCATCACGAACGTTGTCGACTTGGCAAACGAGGACGGACTGGTCGGTACCGAGCCTGTTTTTGGTGGTACCACCAACGTCAAAACCGGTTTCACCGGCGACAAGGTCGGCATCTTCCTGATTCGCCCGAAGTCTTTCGTCGCCGAGCCGACGGGGGGTGCTGCAGCTGCGGTTGAACAAATCGGCGTTCCCGACCTGGGCGCGACCGGTGCAGCGCGGGTCTCGGAGCGATTTGTCGAGGAGTCCGACGGTCCTCGCCTCGACGAGGCAGCCATCGTGGTCTCCGGAGGGCGCGGCCTGGGTGAGGCCGAGAAGTACCAGATGATCGAGGATCTCGCATCAGCGCTAGGCGGTGCGGCCGGAGCTTCTCGGGCCATCGTCGACGCAGGTTGGGTCCCGTACTCCTACCAGGTCGGCCAAACCGGCAAAGTAGTGAAACCCGACGTCTACATCGCTGCCGGAATCTCGGGTGCGACTCAGCACATGGTTGGGATGAAGGGTTCCAAGACGATCATCGCCGTCAACAAGGACTCCGAGGCCCCGATCTTTTCGATCGCCGACCTGGGAATCGTCGGCGACGTCCACAAGGTGCTCCCCGCATTGCTCGAGGCGTTGTCGGCTCGCTGAGGCGTCCACCGCTCGGTACATCGAGCGGAGGACCAGCCTGATGATCACGGTGCGTTTGGCCGTGACGCGCCTCGTGTGGGCGATGCTCGGTCGAAAGTGCGCTGTTCGCTTGGGAATGTAGGTGTGACTCGGGTCTACAATCGAGGTCGTGGCGGCTGTTGCTTTGAACCTGCTGGCGCTGATGTTGGTTGTCGGAAGCTCGTGGTTGGCCATGATGTGGCTTGCGAACAGAGCCCATAGCCGGCGTTACGTGGACAACCTCGACGCCGAAGAAGAGTGGGTCATCACGAGAGTGGAGTTGGGAGACCCCTGCCCAGAGTGTGATGGTGTGGGAGCGAAACAGAAACTCGGGGGACTCGAGACCTGCGAACTCTGCGAAGGCCGTGGCGAAATCACGTCACTGCCCAGCTAGCTGACCAACGTTCTGCCAGCGTAAAGCGCGCACCCAGGGACACTTCACGCTGGCAGAAGAGGGTGGGGGACCTATCGCGTCGCTGCTCGAGCGCTCCAGGGGCCCTACGCGCGCCGTGGGTGAGCGTTCTGCCAGCGTAAAGCGCGCACCCAGGGACACTTCACGCTGGCAGAAGAG
>JBPCTU010000302.1:0-5299 GCA_051011515.1 Acidimicrobiales bacterium | reverse complement strand
TCAAGGTGTTTTCGCCCAACGCAAAAACCCCCCACCCTCCCCTCCCGCCCGGACAGTAAGCTCTATTGGGACAAAATCGGACCAGGCACCCGGACGATGTAAACGCCAGCCAGCCCTTGTGCGTGTGTTCTTGTGTGAGGCCTGTACGGCAGATAGACGACCATGGTGAAGCAGTGAACGCGACAGCGGACACCGGCGATGACGACGCCCAGCTCGCCCCACCAATCCAAGCCGTTCCGAGCTTCGAAGCCTTGTTCGTCGACGAGTACCCCAAGATGGTCGCTCTTGCAGCTGCGGTTGCCGGCTCCCGCACGCATTCCGAAGACATCGCGCAGGAAGCCATGGCCCGACTCGACCGAAATTGGGCCAAGGTCCAAGGCTACGAAAGTCCCGGAGCATGGCTCCGGCGGATAACCATCAATCTGGCCACATCCCGCCGGCGGCGCGCATCAACAGAGGCCCGAGCTCTCTTGAAACTGGGGGCGCCCGAAGTTCACCTCGAGCCAGCCGAACCGAGTGATGAACATGTCTGGACGATCGTTCGACAGCTCCCGAAGAACCAACGAGCAGCCGTGGCGCTGCGATACCTGGAAGACAGATCAATCGACGAGATCGCCGACATCTTGGAGATCTCGCCGTCCACTGCTCGAGTCCACCTCCATCGAGCGAAACAGACCTTGCGCCACCGCCTCGAAAAAGAGGGCCTCTGATGAACGAAACCGATATGCCGGGCGATGCTGAGGACGATCCTCGCGTGGTCGCCGCGTTCGACCGACTCCGCGGTGATTCACAACAGCTGGACACCCGACAACCACTCCAGCGCATCCGCAACGGTGGTCAGCGTCGCCCGTGGGTCGTTGGACTGATCGGCGCATCAATCACGATCGGGCTCATGATCATCGTCGGTATAGGTGTCGGCCTCACATCGGACAATGGACCCGACCAAGTGACCACCGGGCCCGAGCCAGCAGACCAGGATGGCTCGGATGACGGGCCCCAACCTGGCCCAGGCATCGCCGGCACCTCCTGGCTGTTGCTGGAAGGTGTCGGCGCCGACGGTGAGGTTCCTCTCGTACCCGGTTGGCCCATAACGCTGACCTTCGAGTCCGACCGCCTCGGTGGCACAGCTGCGTGCAACGGCTATGGCGGGACCTACACCGTCGACGGAAACAGCTTGAACATCAACGAGCTCTCCTACACCGAGATGGGATGCGAACCAGCAGTGATGGTGAGCGAGGCTGCGTACTTGAGCGTGCTAGGCCAAGTGACCGAACTCCGACTGGATGACAACTGGCTGGTCTTGAGCGGACCGGGGGGTCAGTTGGTGTTCGGCAGGGACTCCGCAGCACCCATCGCCGAAGTCATGGATCGCGTCTGGGCGCTCGAAACCTGGGGAATCAGCACCGACTCATCGGGAGTGCCGGCAGTTGGGCCGGGATGGCTCCGCCTCGGCTCGGACGGGTCAGTCGAGGGCAACACGGGTTGCCGCGCGCTGGAAGGCAACTACATCGTCGCCGGCGCTTCGATCGTCTTCACTGATTTTGGCGCAAGCGGGAACTGTGCTCCATCGCTGCGAGATCAGGACAACGCCGTAGTGACCGTCCTCGGCGACGGCTTCGTTGCGGAGGCTTCAGGCGGGTCACTGGTTACGCGGTCCCAAGGTGACGAAGCCTTGTCGTTCACCGAGGCAGAGGAGCCCCCATCGGACCCGGTCGCGGACTCGGTACCGATCGAGTCACTCATAGGCCGAGTGTGGGTGCTCCAAGAAGGCATCGGACCACGAGGCGAAATCGTCCCGAGCGACGACGGAGCAACCATCGACATCGTCTTCGACCCGGCCACCGCCACGTTCGGAAGCGATTGCCAGAGGGCAACTGTCGCGTTCAGCCTCGACCAAGGGGCAATCGTGTGGGAGAACACCGACATGGAAGAGGAGGACTGCGACAACGGGTTCCGCGAAGCGGTCCTCGCAGCTTCACGCGTCGAGTTGTTCGGTAACGGTGAGGACGCCCAGCTCGTGTTGTCCGGGCCCGATGTCGACCTGTTGTTCCAAGCCGGTGGCGATCAACCAACCGAGCCCACCCAACCTTCTCTAACCGTCGAGGAAGTCTTGGAAAACCGACCCACCGGTTTCGTCCCCGTCACGGGCCATGTGGTGGAGACGCCAGGAGGCTGGATCTTGTGCGGCGGACCCCTTGCCCCGGGCCCCTTCCCCTGTCTGGGCAACCGATGGCTGACCCTCGTCGACTACGAACCCGCATGGTGGGGCGGCTCCGAGGACAACCCGCTGACGATGGTGGGCTCCGCCGACCCCCATGACCGTTGGATCGTGTCACCGACCTCCCCGGCATCGGACTCGGTGCCTCCGATGGAGGCGCCGGGCTTCGTGATCACTGAGCCGGAGCTCGATCTGCTCGATTCGATCGTCGGAGCTGCCACCGACGGGGGTGCTGTCGACACGTCATCGTTCGCCCCAGAGGTGAGCCTGGCTCTTGGTGGGGAGATCGAGTTGGTTCGGACGGCAGATGAGCTGAGCGATCCAACAGCTTGGGTGATCGATCGCGAAGAGTTTCAGGGCTACGGCGGACCCTTTTCAGTTCTCGAGGTCATCCGATCGCGCCTGGGCCTGTCGTCGGTCCAAGTCGGGATCGATGCGTTCGTAGGTCCTCACGACCATTGCGCAGCACCGCCGACGGCATTGCCCGATGCCGGGTTCGACCGGCAGTTGGTGATCGAGCCCACGGGCATCGACTCGTGTCTCCAATGGTTCGTGGTTGATGTGCTGGTGGATGAGACAGGCCAGGTGGTTGCGATCAACCTGGACCTTTGGGAACCCTGAGCGCTCAGCGCTTGTCGGAGCGTTCTGCCAGCGTAAAGCGCGCCTAGAGGCGCGCTTTCCGCTGGCAGTCCCGCTCTCGCGCCGCAACGGCGATGGGCAGCAACGGCTAAGCGAGCAGCGCGTCCTCGTAGGGGAACTGCGACAGCACCTCGACACCAGTGTCGGTAACCAAGATCTGGTCCTCGAGCTTCACGCCCTCGCCCCCGGTCGCCAGGCCCAGGAAACTCTCCACGCACAACGTCATACCCGGCTCGATCACCCCGTCGTATCCAGAGTCTGGATAGTCGAGGGCGTGATACAGATACGGGTACTCGCCCGTCATGCCCACACCGTGAGCCGACAGGTAGTAACGCCGCTCGACATACTTCTCCGGAAGATTCCAAGCCCTCTCCGAGTACTCGCGAAACGTCAGACCGGGCTCGATGATGTCGACGTTGTGAGCCACCTGTTCATAGGCAACCGAGTACATGTCCCGTTGGGTCGCCGACGGAGCGCCAGCACCCACGAGGAATGTCCGCGAAAGGTCCGCGTAATACCCGTAACACCCCACCACGTCGGTATCGAAGGCGATGAGCTGACCGTCCTCGATGACCGTTTCATCGGTTTCCTGGAACCACGGGTTTGCGCCTACGCCTGCCCTCAACAGGCGGGTCTCGATGTATTCGCCGCTCCCGGCAATCACCCCCTGGTGAAACACCGACCACAACTCGTTCTCGGTGAGGCCTGGCCTGATCTCGTCGCGCATCGTCGCCATCGCAGCCTCGGTGACCCGCAACGACTCGGCGATGCAGGCGATCTCCCCCTGGGACTTGATCGCCCGGGCGCGCTCGACCGGTTCCTGGGCATCGACGATGTCGAACCCCGCTTCCGCCAACGCGAGCGCAGCCCCGGCGTTTACGCGTTCCAACCCAACCCGAACCCCGGCTCCAGCGTGTTCGCCGATCAAGTCGGCCATCTCCCGCGCCCACCGTTTCTCCACCTCGACTATGGCCGGCCCTGCCGCCACGTATGACGCAGTCGTGGCCGTTCTGACTTCGTCGATGGTTTCGAGCCCGGAACCCAGGTGTTCTGCGCCGGTGAACTCGTAGAGGATGGTCGGCCCGCCCGCGAAGATCACCGCGTACCTCGCCGGGTTTCGTGATGTGAATACCTGCATGTTGCGGGCACCTGTTGAATACCGGATGTTCACCGAGTCGAACAGGATGCAGACGTCGATATCTCTCTGCTCCATCTCGGCCAGGACCCGACCATGGCGGTAGGCCCGCACGGCAACTTGATCGATCGAAACCATCGCCGGATCATACGGGCCGCTCGGGCTGTCGTCCGAAGCGGGTGTACCCGTCACGCTCGAACCGCACATGCCACACTGCACCCCATGACCGGCAAGATCCACCGGAGCCTGGCAGATCACACCCCGGCAATGGCCGCAGCGGCGGGCGACGGCCACCACCTCGCCATGGGTCCGGGCCCCGATCTGGAAGCCGAATGGCAGGCCGCCGGTCTGGAACTGCCCGACCTGCCAGCGCTACGGCAGTATCGCGTCGACCGCACCGTGGCTCAGCTGCAAGAGATGGGCTACGACGGCGTGATCGTCATGGACCCGATGAACATCCGGTACGTGAGCGACACCACCAACATGCAGGTGTGGGTCATGCACAACGGTGCCCGCTACGCCTACGTCAGCGCCGACGGGTACGTGATCGTGTGGGACTACGCCAACTGTGAGTTTCTTTCCGGCCACAGCCACGTCGTCGACGAGGTCCGGCCGGCGATCGCGTCGACATACTTCATCGCCGGACCCCGGTACGAGGAACAAGCGAGACGCTGGGCTGACGAGTTGGTGGACATCATCGAGAGCCGGGCCGGGAAGGGCGCGCGGATCGCCATCGATCAGGCGACCCTTCCGGGCTACAGGGCGTTGGAGAGTCGTGGAATCACGCTGGGAAGCGGCCAGGAACTGATGGAGCTCGCCCGACGCATCAAGGGCCCCGACGAGATGAGGGCGATGCGATGCGCATCCCACGCGTGCCTGGCCACGATGGACGAGATGTACGGATCGATGGCACCGGGCATGACCGAGCGAGAGGTGTGGTCGATGCTCCACGCCGGCAACATCCGGCGAGCCGGCGAGTGGATCGAGACGCAGATCATCGCCTCCGGCCCGCGCACCAATCCATGGTTTCAAGAAGCCAGTAGCCGGGTCATCGAGAGCGGCGACATCGTCGCCTACGACACCGATCTCGTGGGGGCCTACGGGATGATGATCGACATCTCACGCACGTGGGTTGCCGGCGACGTCGCTCCCACCGCAGAACAACGCCACATCCACGAGCTTGCAGTGGAGATGGTTCGGGTGAACGCCGAACTGCTCACGGCTGGGCGCACATTCCGAGAGCTGACGTTCGATTCGATATCGCCGCCTCGCGAGGATTACCGGCACTACTCGGTCATCTTCCACGG
>JBPCTU010000301.1:0-2937 GCA_051011515.1 Acidimicrobiales bacterium | reverse complement strand
GTCCACACAGCGTCGTCGATGTTCGGCGGCCGGCCAATCGTCACCCAGACGTTGTTGTTCCTAAACCTCGCAGTGTTCGCGCTGAGCGTCGTCAACGGTGACGGGTTCACGGGCCAGGTGGCGGTTGATGGCTGGTTGGTCGAGGGGTCGGCATGGGGTCCGGCGATCGATGTTCTCGACGAGTGGTGGAGGGTCGTCACCTCCGGGTTCCTGCACTTTGGAATCTTTCACGTGGCGTTCAACATGTATGCGTTGTGGTTGTTCGGGCCGACGTTCGAGCGGTCGCTCGGTCGGCTCCGGTTCAGCCTCGTTTACGGGGCATGTTTGTTGGGTGGTTCCTTCGGCGCGCTTCTCGTGACCCCGAACGCCGCCACCGCAGGCGCCTCGGGCGCGATCTTTGGCCTGTTGGGAATCGCGGTCGTGTCCCACCGATCGATCGGCATCTCGATCTGGGACTCGGGCCTGGGCACGGTCCTCATCCTCAACTTCGCGCTCACGTTCGGAGTCGGCGGGATCTCGGTGGGTGGCCACGTCGGCGGGTTCCTCGTCGGTTTGGCGTGTGGCTGGTTGTGTTACGACCTGCCCCGTCGAGTCAAGATGCCCAAGGGCAGCATCGAGGCGATCATCGTGCTGATAGGTGCTCTGTGTTTCGCCGGCGCGCTCTGGGCTGCGTCAACCTGGATGAATCCAATCTTCTGATCGCGACATCACCAGGTCATCCAGGCCCATGCCCTTCACCAGACCCCGTATTCGAGCCACGGCGAAAGATCGAGATGTGACGCGGACTGTCCGCCTCGAAGCGCCGGCCCGACCAGTCCTCGAACCGGGCTTCGAGTGTCAGCCCCTGACCCGAACACATCTCGTCGAGTTGCCAGGGATACAGATACCGGATCGCCCAGTGGCGCGTTGACTCGGCACCCGACGCCGAGTGGTGGGTGTGGGTGCCTTCCACGCGCTGGGACTCGGGCCGAACCGTTGTGGACGTGACGATGGTGCCGCCCCGGCCGTCGCTCCGCCGCGTCGCCGCTGACCGAACCGGGTCCATGTCTGTGGCCGGCACGAAAAGATCAACTACCAAGGAGCCGCCTGGCGACAACACCCGTCCCACCTCGGAAAGCGCTGCCATCTGATTCCGCTCAGTGGTGAGGTTCGAGAGGGTGTTGAATGCGACGAGCGCCACCTCGTAGGTGCCTCGCAGCGGTAGACGAGCCATGTCGCCACAGATGACGTTGAGCCGACCCCACCCATATTTCGCCTGTCCACTGCGGAGCATGGCCAGTGAGGCATCCACTGTGTCGACCCGGACTCCCGCGTCTGCCAGCGGCAGTGCTACCCGTCCGGTGCCGCCGCCGAGCTCCAGCAGCGAACCTGAGCCGACCAGACCACGAACCGTCTTCACCAAGTCAGGGAGTTCGGTCGCGTCGTTGTACCAATCGTCGTACACGTCGGCGAACGCGTCGCCGTACGCAGCGGGGTGATCCGGGGTCACTGCCGCCGACTGTACAACTCGTCTTGTCCTGGACGGCCGTTAGCCTGTAAGACGTGAGTCAGCCGGCCATCTACCTCGACAACGCCGCCTCTGCACCGACGCGTCCCGAGGCCATTGCGGCCATGATGCCGGTTCTGACCGAGTGTTATGCCAACCCATCGGGTGCGCATCGGATGGCACGTGAGGCTCGGCGATTGCTCGATGATGCGCGCGACGTACTCGCCGAGGGTCTCGGCTGCCGGCCAGGTGAGATCATCTACACCGCGGGAGGCACCGAAGCGGACAACCTGGCGGTACAGGGTGTGCGAGCGGCTCGTGGGGGCACAGTGCTCTGTTCGGCCACAGAACATCATGCGGTCTTGTTGCCAGTCGAACATCTCGGAGGCCGCGTCGTCGGTGTCGACACGCTCGGTCGGCTCGACCTCGATCATCTGGCTGAATCGCTGGACGATTCTGTGGCCCTGGTATCGGTGGGACTGGTCAACGGTGAAACCGGCGTCATCCAGGACCTGGATGCAATCGCCGGCGTTGTTCATGACAACGCACCCACGGCCTACCTGCACACGGACGCTGTTCAGGCTTTCCCTTGGATCGATGTTGCTGCTGCGGCAGCACCGGCGGATCTCATCAGCATCGCTGCCCACAAGTTCGGAGGCCCCAAGGGTGTCGGAGCGCTGGTTGTCAGGGATGGTCGAGAGCTGACACCCCAAGTGCTGGGTGGCGGTCACGAACGTGGCCTTCGGAGTGGCACCCACAATTCGCCCGGCATTGTCGGCATGGCCGCGGCTGCGTCGGTCACCCTTGCCAGACGCGACGAAACCGTCGTCCGTGTTTCGGCGCTGCGCGATCGTTTGGCGGACGGATTGCGCGCATCGGTCCGCGGCACTCACGAAACGGGTGTCACCTCCTCGGATGGCTCCGTGGACCGTTCAGGGAAAGTAGCCGGGTCCTGTCACCTGTGCTTCGACGACATCGAGAGCGAGGCCCTGCTCTTCCTGCTCGAGCAGGACGGAGTTCTGGCTTCAGCAGCATCTTCGTGTTCGAGCGGTGCCCAGGACCCGTCGCATGTTCTCGCTGCAATGGGTTATTCGCGGGAACTGGCCGCGGGGTCATTGCGCCTGTCGCTCGGTCATGCGACCACTGACGACGACGTTGACGCCGCGCTCGATTCTGTCCCAAGAGCGGTCAAGAGCCTGCGAGCGAGCGGGTCATGAAATCGCAGCAGGTGCTCGTCGCGATGTCCGGTGGTGTTGATTCTTCGGTGGCGGCAGGTCTGTTGAAGCAGTCGGGGTACGACGTAACCGGAGTCACCATGAAACTCTGGGGTGGAGACCAGGACTCCGGATGTTGTTCGGTCTCCGACGTCGAGGACGCAAGACGCGTCGCTGACCAGCTCGGGATTCCACATCATGTCTTCAACTTCGGCGACGAGTTCGAACAGCATGTCG
>JBPCTU010000300.1:0-6705 GCA_051011515.1 Acidimicrobiales bacterium | reverse complement strand
GGGTTCTCCTTCGGCAACTACCAGCTCGTGCCGGGTTTCTCGGCCAACGTCGGCTGGACTGGGTTGTTGGTTGCGCTGGTAGCCCGCGAGAAAGCGCTCGTAGCGATCCCGGTGTCCTTCGTCTTCGCAGGTTTGCGTACGGGGTCGAGCTTTGTCGGCAGCACCGGTGTCGAGGGCAGGATCACCGATGTAATCGAGGGTTTGCTGGTCTTGGCACTCTTGGTTCCGCCTGCGGTGATGTTCATCAGGGATCGCCGGCGCGCTCGATCTGTGGCAACGGCGAGGGTGTAGGCGATGGCCGATCTGTTTCAAGCTCTCTGGGACATCTTCACGAGCGAATCGACCTATATCGGCACGGCGTTGTTCGCGGGGTTCCTTGCCTTTGCCGCGACGGGCGAATGGGTCGCAGAACGCGCCGGCACGCTGAACATCTCGGTGGAGGCCATGCTGCTTGTTGGCTCGTTCACAGCTGCGATCGGGTACGACCTGACCGATTCGGTAGTTATTGGCCTCATGACCGGAGTTGTCGGCGGTGTCCTGATCGCCGGAGTCCAGGCGAACATGAGTCATCGCTTGGTCGCGGACCAGTTCGTTGTCGGATTGACTCTCAACATCTTGGTGTTCGGGTTGACCGGGTTCCTCGATCGTGAGATCGAGCCGGTCACGAAGGTCGCTTCGCGTTGGACGATCCCGCTGCTGAGCGAAATCCCGCTCATTGGTGACGCTCTGTTCAACCAGCCTTGGCCCTTCTACCTGCTGTACGCCCTGGTGCCGTTTTCCTGGTGGCTTGTCTTCCGCACCCGGTGGGGTCTCGAGGCCCGATCCGCCGGAGAAAACCCGCAGTCAGCGGATGTGTCTGGAATCGACGTCAACAAGCGCCGCCGCCAGGCCATCTACTACGCGGGTCTTACCTCTGGACTTGGTGGAGCGTTTCTGATCTTCGTGCAGATCGGTACGTTCGAGAACACGGCGGTGGGTGGCCGCGGCTTCATCGCCATAGCTGCGGTGATATTCGGTGGTTGGACGCTGAAGGGCACCATCGCCGGCTGTTTCGTCTTCGCCGGTGCCCTGTCGTTCAGGTTGTCGGTACAGGGACTCGGCTACGACCTCAACAGTGAGCTGCTTCAGTCTTTGCCGTTCATCATCACCATCGTCGGCATGGCCATCTTCGCTCACCGGGTCCGCCCGCCTGCGGCGCTGGCCCAGCCGTTCATCCGAGGGCTCAAGTAGGCAGGCTGGGATGCGGACCCGAGTTCTTGGTCGTACCGGCCTCGAAGTGAGCGTGTTCGGGCTCGGCGCGATGGTGCTCGGGTCGTGGGGTAATCGGGACCGCGACGCTTGCGTACGCATCATCAACCGAGCACTCGACGCGGGGATCAACCTCGTCGACACCGCCGACATGTACGCCGACGGAGAGAACGAACAGATTGTCGGCGAAGCAATAAACGACCGGCGCGACGAGGTGGTGCTCGCTACGAAGTTCCACTACCCGATCGACGGTGTAGCGGGGAGCGGGGGCAACTCTCGCTCTTGGATCATGTGTGCGGTCGAGGACAGCCTGCGCCGCCTCGACACCGACTGCATCGACCTCTACCAAGTCCATCGTCCCGATCCCGATACGCCGATCGAGGAGACCGTCGGGGCGCTCGACGAGTTGGTCCAACAGGGCAAGATCCGACATTGGGGCACATCGACATTCCCCGCCGAGGATCTGGTCGAAGCCCAGTGGGCTGCCGATCGCCTCGGCGCGACCAAACCCGGTGCCGAACAGCCGCCCTACAGCATCCTGTGCCGCGGGATCGAGGCGGATGTCTTGCCAACCTGCATCCGACACGACATCGGCGTGCTCACGTGGAGTCCGTTGGCCGGTGGATGGTTGACCGGAAAGCACCGGCGGGGCCAGTCTGCCGCTGTCGACAGTCGAGCCTCCACTAATCCCGACCACTTCGACTCGGACAACCCGCTCAAGTACGACGCCGTCGAAGCGCTCGAGATCGTGGCCCGCGAGGCGGGACTGTCGCTGACCCACATGTCGATGGCCTGGAACGTCGAACACCCTGGGGTGACAGCTGCGCTCATTGGACCTCGCACCGAGCAACAGCTCGAGGATCTCTTGGGCGCTGCAGATGTCGAGTTGACCCCCGACATCCTCGACCGCATCGATCGTATTGTCGTGCCCGGACTCGACCTCAACCCGACCGACGTCGGCTGGACGCCGCCCGGCCTGGGCGTTCAGCATCGAAGGAGACCAACGTGAAGGCAATGCTGTACCACGAGCCTGGCGGGCCCGAGGTCCTTCAGTACGTCGACCGGCCCGACCCCGAGCCGGCCGCGGCCGATGTCGTCGTTGACGTCGAGGCAACTGCTCTGAATCGGCTCGATCTCGTGCAGCGAAACGGCTGGTTCCAGATGCCGGGGTTCGAGTATCCCCACATCGCCGGTATGGACGTGGCCGGGACGGTGTCGGCCGTCGGGGAGTCGGTCTCGACCGTGTCGGTTGGCGACCGGGTTGTTGTCGATCCCTCGTTGGCCGGAGTCAGCGACGAGTCCAAGCTTGCCGGCCGGGGAGACTTGTACGGCGATTTGGGCATCATCGGCGGGACCGTCGACGGCGGCTATGCAGAGAAGTGTTTGGCACCGGCCTCGCATGTCTATGCGGTGCCGGATGAAATGCCGATCGAACACGCTGCGACGTTCCCCACCTGCTTCATGACGGCCGCCCACGCCCTATTCGCCGTTGGGGGTCTTGAAGCTGGCGAGACGGTGATGATCCATGCGGCAGGCTCAGGTGTGTCGACCGCTGGAATCCAACTGGCGAAGAACGCTGGCGCCACGGTGCTTGCAACCGCTGGTAGCGACGAGAAGTGCGAGCGCGCTACCGCCCTGGGGGCCGACCACGTGGCGAACAATCGCACCGAGGATGTCGCCGGCTTCGCTCGCAGTGTCACCCACGGAGCCGGCGTCAACATGGTCTTCGATCATGTCGGTACAGCGTTGTTCGGCCCGTCGCTGTTCGGTCTCGGCATCCACGGCCGGCTCGTGAACTGTGGCAATTCCTCCGGTGATGAAGCGACGATCCCGTCGCTCGGTTATCTCTTCCACTCGGGGATAAAGATCCTCGGATCGGATCCGTACGGTCCCGACGAGATGGGACCGTTGTGGGACACGTTCTGCAACGGTGACTTCGAGGTCATCATCGACTCCGAGTACCCGCTCGAAGCCGCCGGTGAGGCCCAACAGAAGATGCTCGCGAGCGACTTCTTCGGCAAGATCATCCTGAGGCCGTGAAGCCGGATCGGAGCGCTGCCCCTGTGTGGGTCGGAGTGGGGGTGTCGGGTTGAGTTTCGAACCGCGGGATGCGCCGTACCCCGAGCTGAAGAAGACCCACACTGTTGTTTTGGGACGTCTTGAGGCTCGCTGGGCTCGCGCCCTGCGCCGTCCGGTGTGGGTCCCGCGGGGGGTGTCGGGTTGAGTTTCGAACCGCGGGATGCGCCGTACCCCGAGCTGAAGAAGACCCACACCATGGCCCACAAGGGGCGGCCGTGGACCGACTACAAGCCGCCTCCAGCGGCCCCTGTCTGGGCGGCGATCGAAGGGCTGGGGCGGTACTACGTACTCTTGGCCGCCATCGAGTTGGACCTGTTCGACACGCTTCAGCGCACTGGCCCGGCCACCGTCGAAGTTCTGTCGTCCGAGGTTGATGCTCCGGTGGATCATCTCCGGTCCCTCCTGGACGCGGTCGTCGCCATCGAGTTGCTCGACCAGTTCACCGATGTGTACGAACTCAACGACGCGGCGAAGAGATACCTCGTCAGCGACGGTCCCGCGACCATGGCCTCGTTGGTGGGTGTCGCCCCCGGCCCTCACGAGAACTGGACGCGGCTCGCTGAGACGGTGAGGAACGGCCGGCCGGCCACGCCTATCGAGGATGACCCGGCGGGGTTCTATATTCCGTTGGTAGAGGGCACGTTCACCACGATGTACCGCTGCGCCATGCGCGCAGATCTGAAGATCAGGTACTCGACTCTCGACTCTCCCCGGGTGCTCGACCTCGGGGCCGGTGGTGCCCCGTGGGCCATTTCGATCCTCGACCACAACCCGACCGCCACAGCGGTTGTGAACGACTTCGATGAGGTATTGGAGGTCGCTCGCCGCAAAGCCGCCGAGCACGAGGTCTTGGAGCGAATCGACTTCCTACCGGGCGACTTCCACAACGTCGACATCGAACCCGCTGGCTTCGACCTCGTTGTCCTCGGCCACATTTGCCGGACCGAGGGCGCCGAGGGCGCCCGCCACCTCATCCAGCGTGCGCACGAGGCGCTGCGGCCGGAGGGACGATTGATCCTGGCCGACTACTTTCCCGACATGGAGAGAAAGTTCAACCCGCACGCCGTTCTAATGGGGACGACAATGATGGCGAGCACGGTGAACGGGTTCACGTTCACCCACAAGGAATTCTCGGAGTGGATCCGAGACGCAGGCTTCGAAGCAGTGCGGCTGATCGAACCGATCGGCTTCCAACAGAGCTTCGTTGCCACGAAACCAGTTTCTGCAACGACGTAGGCGAGGAGTAGCCATGGCCGAGAGTGTCGATTCGATAGTCAAGGGCTGGTACGTGGTCACGATGAACGATGCCCGCGACATCATCCGCGATGGTGCCGTTGCGGTGCGTGGCGACCGCATCGTAGCTGTGGGTAAGGCGAGCCAGATCGAGGCCGACTACGAGGCCAAGGAAACGGTCGGAGGGCAGAGATTCGTTGTGACCCCCGGGCTGATCAACAGCCACATCCACGTGACTGGAGAGCCCTTGACCAGGGGTTATGTGCCCGATGACACGCCGTTCGAGGAGAACGTCTTCATGTGGTTGTGTCCGCTCTACTCGGTGTACACGCCAGAAGAGGAGCGGTTGTCGGGCCAGTTGGCAGCCGTCGAGATGCTCAAGTCGGGCACCACGACATTCCTGGAGGCAGGGACAATTCGGTTTCTCGACGAGGTCGTTGACGGGCTCGACGAAGTCGGGATCAGAGGGCGGGTAGGGAAGTGGGTTTGGGACCTGCCCCCTGAACCCGACGTCTACAAGCAGGACACCGATCAGTCGATCGGCTTCCTCCAGAACCAGCTCGAGGCTTTTCCCGCCGGGCCCGATGACCGAGTCGGTGCCTGGTCGATCTTGGTCGGACACACGACCTGTTCCGATCCGCTCTGGAAGGCCGCCCGAGAGTTGGCCACCGACCACGGAGTCGGCATGAGTTTCCACATGTCGCCGGCGAAGCTCGACCCCGAGGGTTTCATCGCAGAGTTCGGGCACAGGCCGATGATTCATCTTGCTGAACTGGGGGTTCTCGGCCCCGATGTGGCCATGACCCATTGTGTCCAGGTCGACGACCAGGAACTCGAGGTGATGGCGGAGACCGGCGCCCATGTCGCCCACTGCCCGACAACCGCTTTGAAGGTCAGCTATGGCGTCACCCAGGTCGGCAAGATGCCCGAGATGAAGATGGCGGGCATCAACGTGGCCATCGGAACCGACGGAAACAACGCCTCGAACTACTCGGACCTGATGCGAGCCACCTACCTGGTGGCCGGCCTGTTCAAGGACGCACGGCAAGACCCCCAGATGTTTCCCGCAGAGGTGGCCTACGAGATGGCCACTCTGGGGGGTGCAGCAGCGCTGCAGATGGAGGATCACATCGGGTCGCTGGAGCCGGGCAAGAAGGCCGATCTCGTTATGCATGACTCCGAGCGGCCCGAGTGGCGGCCGCTACTGAACGTCATGAACCAGCTTGTCTGGTCAGCCGATGGCCGAGGCGTGCACACGGTGTTCGTCGACGGCAAGAAGGTCGTTGAAGACGGTCGGATGGTCACGGTCGACGAGGAGGCGTTGTACGTAGCGGCGCAGTCAGCGGGCGAAGCCATCACGACCCGATCAGGCCTGCCCGACAAGGCCAAGTTCCCGATGTTGTGATGTTGTGAGCAGTCGGCCGACGTTCGAAGCCGAGATCACGCCGGGGATGGCCCCCTCCGAGGTGGTCGAGTTGGGTTGCCTGGTCGAAGAAGCCGGGTTCGACCGGCTGGGCATCTCCTGTGTCGCGCTGTGGCCCGACACTTATCAACTGCAAACGCTCATCGCGGCGCGGACCGACCGGATCCAGATCGGCTCGATGGTCACGAACCCCTATACACGCCATGTCGGAGTCCATGCTGCCGCCCTGGCGACTCTCCAGGAAGTCTCTGGGGGCAGAGCGTTCTGTGGTCTTGGTGTGGGAGCCGGACTGGAGGAGTTCGGCATCGACTACCCGAGGCCGGTTTCCACGCTGCGCGACACGATAACCGGGCTCAGGTCGTTGCTCGACGGTCGGCCTACGACCGTCGATGGGGGCCAGGTCCGGCTGAGCGAGGCTCAACTACGTCGTCCAGTGGCTGAACCCGTGCCGATAGCGATCGGTACCCGTAGCCCGGGCGTGATGAAGCTCGCGGGCGAATTGGCCGACGTCGCGTTGGTGGGTGCCCGTTACCTGACTCCGGGCATCGTGGCCATGTATCAGGAATGGTTGGCCGAGGGCGCGCAGCGCAGCGGGCGCACCGTGGACGACATCGGCGTCTACCCGAGGGTGACGCTCTGTGTATCCGAAGACGAGGATCTGGCCGTCGCGAGCGTCAAACGGTTCGCCGCGCACTACATGGAGATCTTGGGGGATCATGGGC
>JBPCTU010000299.1:0-7327 GCA_051011515.1 Acidimicrobiales bacterium | reverse complement strand
GCTTCAGGCACTCAAGGCCGAGATCGCCCGAGCTCGCAACGAGGGGCCGAGGTCGATGCTCTTCCTCGATCCCCCCGATCACACTCGAGTTCGCAGCTTGGTTAACCGAGCCTTCACTCCGCGGCGTATCGAGGAACTCCGAACCAGCATCCAGGCGTTGTCCAGGGAGTGCGTCGACCAGCTGGCCGAAGCCGGCGGTGGCGACGCGATCGAGCTGCTGGGATGGTTACCGGTCAACGTGATCGGCGAACTTGTCGGTGTCCCCCGGGCGGACTGGGCCTGGTTCAGACCAAAGGTCTCGGCAAGCGCCGCCTCGCTTGAACCAGGCGCCGGCCTCGAGGAGCTCAAGGCCGCTCGTGCCGCGTACGAGGAGATGTGGCTCTACTTCGTCGATCTCGTCGACCAACGGCGGTCCGCTCCAGCCCACGATCTGATCTCGGCTCTCATCGAGGTCGAGGAGGAAGGTGAGCGGTTGACGACACCGGAGTTGATCTCCACCGTCATCCTGCTCTTCTCAGCCGGCATGGAGACGACACAGAACCTGATCGGGAATGGCCTCGGTGCTCTTTTCCAGAATCCCGAGGAACATCAGAGGTTGTGGCGGTCACCCGAGTTGGTTCCATCTGCCGTCGAGGAGATGTTGCGTTGGGACAGTCCGGTTCAGGTCGATGGCCGGACGGCGCTACAGGACGTCGAAATCGCTGGAGTGCCGGTGACGACTGGGACCACGGTGATGACGCTGCTCGGCGCGGCCAATCGCGATCCGGCGCAGTTCTCAAAGCCTGACGAGTTCATCATCGACCGTGATGAGGGACCGGCCCTCAGCTTCGCGTCGGGCATTCATTATTGCCTGGGAGCCAACCTCGCGAGAGCCGAAGGCCAAGAACTGTTCGATTCGTTGATCACGCGGTTCATTCGTATAGAGCAGGCGGGTCCACTCGAGCCTCGCGGTCGAATCACACTCCGAGGCTATTTGTCGGTCCCCGTAGCCGTGACAACCCGCTGACAGAGCAACGGTCTGAACCTTGACATCCCTGCCGCCGACCCAGCCCGACGATCCCCGCCGTCGGTGGAACGCCCGCTACTCCAGACGCGCGGCCGCTGCCGGTGACCCTGCCCCCTTCTTGAGGTCGATCGAGTCGCATCTTCCGACTACTGGTTCGGCCCTCGATGTCGGGGGAGGTTTGGGAGCGAACTCAGTTTGGTTGGCAGAACGAGGTATGAACGTGACGCTTCTCGACGTGTCGGACGAGGCTCTGGCGCAGGCCAGGGAGATGGTGATCCCCAGGGGAGTTGGGGTGGAGTTCCTTCGGCGCGATGTCGAGACAGACGGTCTCCCGCCAGAGTCTCGATCGGACCTCGTGTTGATGCATCTGTTCCTGGCTCGGGGTGTCGTCTCCGACATCGGACACCACCTGGCAGTGGGCGGCGTATTCGCGTTGTGTCAACCGACGGTCGTAAACCTCGAGCGACACCCGAAACCATCTGCTCGATTCCTGCTGCGCGAGGGCGAAGTCGAGGAGATTGGGGCGCGGATGCAAAGAGAGGGTTGGGCCACCGTTGTCGAGGCATCCGACGCCTGGCGAGAGAGCGGGCGCCATGACGGTTGGTTGGTGGTCAAGCGGCGGGCTTCCTAGCCGCTACTGAATCACTCGGCCCGTTTTTTCGGATTGCCTCGTGTTGGCCGCCTTTGTGGCCGATGAAGCATCAGAGGCGTGTTTTCGACGCGTCGGCAAAGACCGAAGGATGCGCACCCATGCGAGGTCGAACAGCGACACAACTACGCGGTGTTGGGGCAACGGCTGCGGTCCTGGCGGCGATGTTGGTCACAACAACGCCGCCCGTCTCAGCGGCCGAGTCCTGTTTCGGTCAGGCGCCGACCATCTACGCGGTCCCTGGTGTGACGACTATCGGCACGCCGGGACCCGATGTCATCTTGGGAACGCCGTACGCCGATCTCATCGAGGGTCGTGGCGGAAACGACCGAATTTGTGCCGGCGCCGGCAACGATGTCGTCAGAGGCGGCGGAGGGTCCGACCTCATCGCGTTGGGCAACGGCGCCGATATCGGGCGCGGCGGCAAGGGCGACGATCTCATCAGGGGCAAGGCCGGCGACGACCGACTGTACGGAAACGGCGGCAACGACACCATCCAGGGTGGGACAGGGCGCGATCGAGTCTGGGGTGGGTCGGGCATCGATGAGCTGTTCGGCAACGCAAACGCTGATGTGGTGGTTGGTGGAGCGGGTACCGACTTGGTGGACGGCGGAAAGGGTCATGACGATCTCGATGGCGGCACCCAGGGCGACGAACTCTATGGCAAGGCTGGGAACGACTCGCTCAACGGGAGCTCTGGCACAGATCTCTGCCTCGGAGGCGCAGGCTCAGACTCGAAGACCAGTTGCGAGCTTGCTCAACCACCAGGTGTACCTACACCGCCCCCGACGCCTGGACCGCCACCCACTCCGGGGCCGACACCAACACCGAGCCCCACGCCTACCTCGACACCAACCCCTGGACCGACTCCTACGCCGACCCCAAGTCCTACCCCCACGCCAGACCCAGTGGCTGTGATGAGCGGGTTCATCGATGCTTCGGTAGTGGCTGCATACGGTTCATATCCCTGGCTGGACACTGCTTGGGAGTTCACTCAGAACAACGGCGATGTCGTAGTGGCTGATCTACCTGGGAGCACCGCGGGCACTGTCGCTATCTCCTGCACCTACAGCCCCTTCTCCCTCGGTTCGTGTGGAAACCCGACCATGACCATCGACCCTGCCGCAACGACCAATGTCGATGTGATCATCCACGAGCTGGCACACGTCTTGGAGACTTCAACCGGCGTCGTAGCCGATCACGGGCCAATGGGTATGGCCCAGCTGTACTTCAACGTCGAGTGGGGGGATCTGTGCGACGCATCTGAGATCTTCGCTGACACCCTGCTTCATGTCACCAAACCAGGAGCATTCCTGGCGTACTACTTGTTCGCTTGTCCGGATCTGGCCGCGTCGTACAGTGAACCGACTGCAGCCGCTGAAGCTGTAATCGCGAGCTTGTTGGCTGGAGAAGATCCGGCTTGGTTCGCCGCGAACTACCCCGATGGTGAGACCGCATGGGCCGCGATCAAGGCGCTGCCGACAATCGACCGGTTGAGGGTAGTGACCAACCTTCGAGACGAGTTCGGTGGTTACTGTTCGATCAACGAGGCGATGGTTAGCGCCTTCTATTTGGGCAACGATCCCAACCCTTGGGCAGACGGGGGTTGTTCCGAGTAGACCGGGCCCCGGAGTAGTACTGCGTTTCAGGAGCCTGTTTCGGGAGTGGTCATGATCTCCCATAGGTGAGGATCCGGACCACCGCGGAAGTACACACCGCGGCCCCCGCGGCGGTTGTTTAGTTTGCCGTCTGTGGCCGATCGAGGCCCGGACCCATAACTTGACGCCGTTGACTTGATTCTTGCGAAGATCTCATCGAACTGAGCTTCAGCCACCACGAATGCATAGTGATGTTGTTCGAAGGAATCGGAGTCGCTGAAGTCGAGCGTCAGATCCTGATTCACCCGCACGGGGGCAAAGTGACCTGGACCCTCGTACGGAAGGTCGAAGATCTCGGCGAAGAACCGTGCTGCTTCGTCCTTGTCGTTGGACGGGACGAGGGTGTGATCGAGGGTGATGGCCATTGGGACCTCCAGTGCGTTGTCACATTATAACAAGTATCCACTTGCGATATTCCCTTGAACGTCGCAGCGCCCTAGGGGCGCTAGCCTGAGCATCCGCCCGGATTCGGACCAGTTCCGACCCGGGCTTGGAGGAGTGCGAGAGCGGCCGAATCGGCACGCTTGGAAAGCGTGTGTGGGGAAACTCACCGTGGGTTCGAATCCCACCTCCTCCGCGTCGGTTTGGCCCTTCGGGCCAAGCCCTTACCGCCTTTTCGGCTGCGCCGAAAACGCTGTGGCGATCATTTTGGCGCTGCGATAATCCGCAGCGCTGGTGTTGACGGGTCCCCTGCCCCGTCAACTGGGCGGATCGGGTCAGGTGGATTGGGACTATGTCCTATTGAGCTCCTAGCGCGGCTGGTCGCTTTGGCCTTTCGCGTCGACTCGTAGCGTGAACTACGACCTGGTTGGTCGTAATTGCATTACCATGCCTATGTGGCGCTGGATACAGAATCGGCTATGAGCTCGCACCAGGCTGAGTCCAGGGGCCGGAGCGTAGCCAAGACACTGAGCTGGCGGTTTGTCGCGACTACGACGACGTTCCTCATTGCGTGGATTGTTACAGGCAACTTTCGGGCCGGCCTGGCGATTGGCGGCGTGGAGGCGATAGCGAAGATGTTCCTGTACTACGGCCATGAACGGGTGTGGTCCCGCGTCTAGCGCGTCCCCGATTGGAGTAGCACCCGAGTCCGGCGCTCGACGGGCAGCTGAGAGTGTCAGCACCCGAATTCCGCAAACTGGCTCGACCGTCGGCGCGGCTTGCATGATGATTGCACCATGGCAACATCACGCCGAGCAGACATGTTCACCGAGGACGGCAGTCCCTCTGAGGATGATCCGCGCGAGCATGGTGCCAGCCTCGGTGGGGAACGGACCACGCTGGTAGAGGCGTTGCGGTGTCAGAGACTCACGCTCGAGATCAAGTGCGCAGGGCTCGATGCCGAAGCGATGGCGAGGAGGGCGGTCGAGCCGTCGACGATGTCTCTGTTGGGGATCGTGCGTCATCTCACCGATGTCGAACGGGAGACCTTCAGAGGAATGATGGCGGGATTGGACGCGCCCCCGTTGTACATCTCCGAAACGAATCGAGATGGCGATTTCGACGGGGCGGTCGCGGACCAGGAGGTTGTAGCGGAAGCCTGGGAAGCTTGGAGATCTGAAGTCGATTTCGCCGTCGAGTTCGTCGACAACGCGCCCAGTCTCGACGTCACCGGCGAGGATCCCTTGAACCACCACGGGAGCGGAGGGGGAGCGATGTCGCTGCGGGAGGTTTTGGTCGGCATGATCGAGGAGTACGCCCGACACATGGGGCATGTAGACATGTTGCGCGAGCAGATCGACGGCCGGGTTGGCCAGTAGGGCTATGAGACCTCCGCCGGGTGACTCGGAGGGACAGCGTCCCGGCATGGAAGGGCTACCTCCCAATCATCACGCTGACTATCCGCAGTTCACTGGGGTCTTCGGGTATCTGGCCGGACTGACCATGACCGTTGGTCGGGGCCGCGACGCGAGGCTTGTGGCCGGATTGGCCGAGGTCGGCGCTGACGATCATGTAGTTGACGTCGGCTGTGGGCCCGGAACGGCCGCTCGCATGACTGCCCGTCGTGGAGCCGACGTCACCGGGGTTGACCCTTCCGAACCGATGTTACGCCTCGCCGACTTGCTCTCGAGATTCCCCCGGACAGAAGGCGGGCTGGATTGGAAGCTTGCCGGCGCAGAGAACCTTGGCCTCGAAGACGGGTCGGCAACTGCGTGCTGGTCCTTGGCGTCGGTTCATCATTGGCCGGACCTCGAGTCTGGTATCGCCGAGGCGTACCGGGTTCTTAAGCCCGGTGGGGTTTTCATGGCGCTCGAGAAACGAACCGAGCCCGGAGCAACGGGCAACGCCAGTCATGGTTGGACCAACGATCAGGCCAATCGGTTCGCGGAGATGCTCGAGGAACACGGGTTCGAGCGATGTGAAGCCTCGAATCACGACTTGGGTCGACGGAAGGTAGTGGTCGTCACCGGCCACAAACCCGGCTGATGGCCGACACTGGGTTGGACGATCTCTTGATCCAGGTTCGAGCCTGCACCGTGTGCGCCGAGAACCTGCCCCATGAACCCCGGCCCATCGTGCAGGCCGGCAGGGGAGCCCGCATCGTGATCATCGGTCAGGCGCCCGGCCGCAGGGTCCATGAATCGGGAGTTCCTTGGGACGACCCAAGCGGAGAAACGCTGCGTGAGTGGATCGGGGTACGTTCCGAGACCTTCTACGACCCGTCAAGCGTCGCGCTCATGCCCATGGGCTTCTGCTACCCCGGCTCCAACAAGTCGGGCGACAAGCCCCCGCGGCCCGAGTGCGCTCCACTTTGGCACGACCAAGTCCTGGGGCACCTGGCCCCAGACCGGCTCGAGATCATCATCGGAACCTACGCTCAAAGGCGATACATCTCGGACCGGCCCAAGAACCTCACCGAGACCGTTGCTCGTTGGCGCGATTACCTGCCCAATCGGGTCGTGCTTCCACACCCTTCGCCACGAAACCGTCATTGGTTAACCAAGAACCCATGGTTCGAGGCCGATGCGCTCCCCGAGATAAAGCGACGCGTCTCCGAGGTCCTATGACGTTGGTGCTCGGATGCTGCGACGAGTCAGGCGGGTCCCTGCGCTCGGATCTCGTCGACGGCGTCGATGGCCTCCTGAAGTTCCGACAACCACTCGCCCTCGTGCTCGGCCACGAGGCGCACACACCAGCCGAGCGCGTCGGAGCGGCTGCGGGCGACACCCGCACCTACGAGCGTGTCGAGAATTTGACGCTCGGGGATTCGCAGCCGGGTCATCACCGGCACACTCAGTTGGGTGAACGCCAGCTGGGTTTGGCCGCAGGCGGTCGCCCACGACACCTTCCGGCCGAACTTGGCTTGCGCGCGGCTGGCTATGCCAACCCGCGTTTCTCGAGTCTCCTCGCGGAACCGTTCGATCGCATCCAACTCGACCCGCTCAGCTGACCCATCCTCGCCAGCGCTTCCCTGGTTGGATTCTGGCGAGCTGCTGTCTCCAAGGGTTCCTACGACCATGATCTCGTCTCGGTCGACCAACGCCCGGAGCTGACTGAACCAGTCGGTGGGCACCTGTTCACCGAACCAGCTCGTGGCATCGGCATTCGTGAGTACCGGGGGTTCGGCCATGAGAGGTCTCCTGCTTTGTGGTGCGGATTCTGCGAGGACTAGAGGCCGCCGTGTCGCCGATGGCGGGTGCGAATCCGTGGGAATCAAACCGGATGTTGTATGGTTGAGAGCATGTAATCATGTAATTGAACTGACCACTTGTCAAGGGCGGGCCCCACCAGACCCACTGAGACAACGACCGTCAAGGACAAACCACCATGGCTGACACCCACACAGACCCCGATTCCGCCGAGGACCGTTCGAGCGCATCTGACCCCGCACCTTCGGATGCAACACCTCGCGCCGTGCCCCTCATGCCCGTCCCCGATGGTGTCGTGTACCCCGAAATGGTTGTCACCGTCGCACTGGAAAGCGACGAGTCCCAGGCAGCGGCAGCTGCAGCCACCGACAATAAGATCGCCTTGGTGCCCCGGATAGATGGACGATTCTTGAGCGTCGGTGCG
>JBPCTU010000298.1:0-3308 GCA_051011515.1 Acidimicrobiales bacterium | reverse complement strand
AGCGGCAGGAACGGCTGGAGCTCGATGAAGCGGTCGCCGATCACCACCACCGGGTCCCGGGTGAAGAACTGCACACCGCTGGATGGGAACAGGTTGTCGAGATAGCCCAACTCGGCATCGTTGAGCGGTTCGGCACGATGGACCGTGACCCCACGCGACTCGAGGATCGCGACGACATCGTCCATCTGCTGCCTGACTCGTTCGTAGGTTGCCGGGTCGGCCTCCTCCAACGTCTTTCCCAGATTCGCCTCGAAGAACGCGATCCCCTCCGCTGGGGCATAGTCGTAGATCGCCTTCGGGAGCTTGGTCGGGATCTTCAGGAACGGGATTCCACACACCGCCTCGCGCAGCGTTCCCCATTCATGGTTGACGCCTATTGCACTCATGCTCGCTCCTCCACAGTTCCCTGGGATGCCTGACCGTAACGATCCGAACCCCGCCCGCCCACCGATATGCGCACACCTGACCGCTCCCCAAGGGCACTCCGTACCAGATCGGGCGGTAGAGGAACGCGTATCACGGTAAGTAATGGTCAGAACGACATCGCCGAAATCGCAGCTCAGAGGACGTTCCCCTGGTCACGCGATGCCCGTTCATCGCCTTCACAAGCTCACAACGCGGGTTCGATTCCCGTCACCCGCTCGCAAGTCCTAACGGCTCCGGCAAGCTCCACAGCGGGCAAAGAACTGGACTTGGGAGACGCGCTGGGACCTGCCAGCAAACCAATAGGCGATTTCGCACAGCGCGACAGCGATAACCAGCAGAGGCCAAGAATTGCCGTCAGGCCGCAGAGCTAGCTTGAGCGGCTCGTTGGAGGTCGTCGACGAACCCGTTGAAGCCTTTGCGCATGGGTCTGCCCAGCATCGCGGCGACGACGAAGCCGAACGGTCCCCCCTTGGGTTCGTAGTCGTAGCTCATCGTCATCGGCGTCGTGTCGCCGCCGTCGGACAGTGTGAATGTCATGGTGGCCTTCGCTACCGGCATCTTCTCGATCTGGTCGATGGCGACGACCATCTTCTCCTCTGGGATCCACTCGGTGACCGTCTCCCGCATGGCGACGGACTTGTCGAGTTCGACGTGGCGCTGCGCACCCACGCCCTCGGTAGCGTCGCCGATCGCCCGGCTGTTGATCACGCCGTCGTTCCACTCAGCGATGTTGGGGTAGTCGGCCAGAACGGCCCACAGTCTGGAGCGAGGCGCTTGCACGGTGCGCGCGATCTCGAGGTTTCTCATAGGGGTATCTCCATCTTTCGGTGGTTGGGGTTGTTCAGCCATCGATCGGCCAGGCCTCGTAAATGCTCACACTGTCCGCTATGGGGCAGCCTTCGAGCAACTGCTCGGCGGCATCAAGGTGCTCCGCCTCAACGATGGAGTAGCCGCTCGCCGGGTTCGACGTCAGCGACAGTTCGAAGGTTTGTTCGTTGGTGAGGAGACGACCGGGGCCGAACGCGGTCCCGACGTCGACAACGCACGCGGAACGCCGCTGAAGCCAGGCACTCCAGGCTGCTTGGCGACCCGGCAGCGGTGGCGTATAGCCGTGATAGAGCAGCACGAACTTCGTCATGCGAGCATTTCAGCCCCGCTCCGCGACAACGTTATGTCAGTGTTTCTGAGAATCTTTGTCGGATGCCTGCGGCCGGAAGTCACCAAGAATGCCGCGGTTGATGAGCTCAGGCAGCTCGATGTCGGCCGGATCCAGGCCGCGATCGGGAGCGACCTCCTCAGACACCGAGGCTGACCGGATCCGGTCGAGCCGGAACACCCGCGGCGCCTCGCGAAGTCGACAGAAGCCCCAGAGATACCAGTGCGCTTGCACACCCATGACCGAGACCGGTTCGACGGTTCGTGTGGAGCTCTGACCGTGCTTGTCGACGTAGTCGATCTCAACGATCTTCCGCTCGACGATTGCCCGCTCGACGGCGGGCAATGGGCGGTGCTCCTCGTCCGCGCTGCCGAACAGGCGCACTCGTCCCGCGAGTTCTCGGGTGCCCTCCGCGTCGACCTCGCGGAGTACGGCAAGAATCTTCTGTAGCGCCGACCGCCCTGCGTGGGTGAACGGGGTCGACCGGTCGAGCGCGAGCGCGGACGCCACGGCAGCGACCTCGCTCGCGGTGAGATTCAGTGGCGGGAGCGTGTGCTGGAGATCGAGCGCGTACCCGCCCCGTCGGCCGGGGGTCGCATAGATCGGTACACCCGCCTGCTGAAGAGCTGACAGATCCCGCTCGATCGTCCTCCTGCTGACTTCGAAATGCTCCGCCAACGAACTTGCGCTCCTCCACTGCGGCGCAGCGGCCCGCAACTCCTCCACCAATGCATACAACCGATCGGTTCTATTCACCCCGCCACACTCCCAAGTCCCGAGAAGAAAGACCACTTTGCCCGCTTCCGGTAGCCTCCCGAGCCGATAACGCTGGTTCGAGTCCCGCCACCCGCTCGCTGCAAATGCCGGGGACAGCGCTACTAGGCGAGACGTCGGCCTTCAGTACCAGCCGAACATCGTGTCGGGCTTCTTGGCCCAACCAGCTTGTCCGTGAGCACGCATCTCGGGACCCAAACGGCCCATCTGCTCGACGTAGGACTCGGCACCAACGTGATGCCACTTGCCGTGACCGGCAAAGACCCACTCGACCGCCAGATCAGCGATGCGGTCCATGCTGTCGGCCAGGATCTCCCAGGAGAACCATGTCTGTTTCGGCGTGACGTCGAGTTCTTGTCGACGTTGGTTCCAGAACAGCGTGTCACCTGTGAAGAGCCAGCGGCCGTCGACGAGATAGACAACGTGGCCCTCGGTATGGCCGGGTGTAGGTATCGAAACGACACCGTCGTCAACGGTCTGTTCGCCGGTCGTGATGTCTGTGGCAAAAGGTGCAGCGTCGGCATCAGCAGCATGAATCCACACTCGAGATCCGTAGCGATCGGCCCACCGCTCGGCATCGGCGATGTCGTCCCGGTGGCTCAATAGCACATGTGCAACTCCGCCCAGGTCGTCGACCTGCTGGGTCAGAGCACGAGTGAAGCGAGGCGAATCAACCATCAGGTTCCCCGCACCGCGGACAACGAGATAAGAGTGACCCCCGAACGAGCTGGGCGCATTGTGACCAAGCGCGAACACCCCAGGAGTCAGCTCGTAAGGAAACACACCAGCCGGTGGTCGCGCCCTCTCACGGTTGCCGACTGACTTCGTTGGGCAGGCGACCGAGGCTCGCCAGAGCGCGTCCTCGTCATCACCGGTTCGGGGCTGTCGTGTCAGGAATGACCGCCCCTCGCTATCCATCTCGATCAGACCGGGTGCCCAGTGCCTAGCGGCA
>JBPCTU010000297.1:0-9267 GCA_051011515.1 Acidimicrobiales bacterium | reverse complement strand
GGTTTCTCGCGACCCGGGTCCGGGCAACGCGGTCCTTTTCGGGACCACCGCGATGTTCCTCGAAAGACTTGGAATCGACTCGTTGGACGATCTCCCTCCGCTGATCGACTTCGTCCCCGAGGCCCATGTCGTCGAGGCCCTCGAGGAAGGGCTCCGTCCCGAGACACCGGGAGTCGACCTGACCCAGGCGCCCGAGGGTACGGACAGCGAACAGCCGATCTGATCAGTCCGCGTCGTGGACGAGACACAGGCCGAGGGCGAGCGACTACAGAAGGTGTTGGCGCGCGCCGGGATCGCAAGTCGACGCGTGTGCGAAGGGCTCATCGAGGACGGATTGGTAACGGTCAATGGAGAGGTGGCTGTCTTGGGTCGCCGAGTCGACCCGATGGCCGACCAGGTGGAAGTGGATGGCGTTCACATTGGCATCAATCCGGAGCTTGTCCATTTCCTGCTGCACAAACCGGTCGGGGTTGTGGCGACCGCCTCGGATCCGCAGGGTCGACCGACGGTGGTCGATTTCGTTCCCGACCAAACCAGGGTTTACCCGGTCGGGCGGCTCGACCTGGATACCGAGGGATTGATTCTGCTCACCAACGATGGTGAGCTGACGCACCGCCTGACACATCCATCGTTCGGAGTCGAGAAGGAGTATCTCGCCCATGTTGAGGGCACTCCTACGAGAGGCGAGTTGCGCGCTCTAAGGGAGGGAGTCGAGCTCGAGGACGGCCCTACCGCTCCGGCAAAGGTTTCGCTTCTCGAGGGCGACATCTTGAGGTTGACCATCCACGAGGGCCGCAACCGCCAGGTACGCCGGATGTGCGAGTTCATCGGCCACCCCGTCAAGCGCCTTGTACGAACTCGGATCGGGCCGATCGTCGATCACGGGCTAGCCCCTGGCGAGAGCCGAGCGCTGACCATTGACGAGGTACGGGCGCTCGAGCAAGCGACTGGCGGGACTGCGGAGGCCGGGGAGGGCTGAGTCAAACATGGCCGGGCCGGCTCACACGACCAGTACCATTCGGCCGATGTTCTCGAAGCCGAGAAACCCCGAACCCAGGCGCTCGCGATGACGCGACGCGCGGGTGTAGTCGGGCTTGGCCTCATCGGCGGGTCGATCGGCATGGCGCTGCGGGATCAGGGTTGGGTCGTGATCGGGTCCGACACCGATGACGACGCTTGCGCTGCCGCTCTCGAGGCCGGCGCAATCGACGAGGTTGGCGATACCGCTCAGGCTGAGATCTGTTTTGTAGCGACGCCGGTCGGTCAGATCGCGGAGACCGTCCACTCTCTGCTCGATTCAGGGGCGGCCGTCGTCACAGACGTTGGCAGTGTCAAAGCGCCAGTTTCAGCCGACGTCAAAGACCCGCGATTCGTTCCGGGTCACCCGATGGCCGGGAACGAGATGTCGGGCGTTCGCGGGTCCCGATCCGACCTGTTCCACGGAGCGGTGTGGGTCTTGGCGCCCAACGATGCGACCAGCGACCAGGCCTACGCCGTAGCCCGAGGGGTCATTGCCGCACTGGGCGCGGACGTTGTCACGATCGACGCCGAGGCACACGACCAGCTGGTGGCGGTGGTTTCCCACGTACCTCACCTCACAGCCGTCACTCTCATGGCTCTCGCCGACAGCCGTTCCCTCGAGCACCGTCCGCTTCTACGGCTCGCAGCCGGGGGCTTCCGCGACATGACCCGGATCGCCGCGGGTCAATCGGGAATCTGGCTGGACATTTGCCGGCAGAACTCGGCGGCCATCAGTGCGGTGCTCGGCCAGCTGATCGATGACCTCTCCCAGATCCGTGATCAAGTGGAGGCTGACGACCGCAATGGTCTGTTGGAGACTCTGGACCGGGCCCGGCAGGCCAGGATCAACTTGCCTACCGGGGTGCCCGCCGACGTGGCCCTCGCCGAGGTGCGGGTGAACATCCCCGATGAGCCTGGGCAGCTGGCGGCCATCACGCGGCTGGCGACCGACATTGACGTGAACATCTATGACCTGGAGATCGCTCACAGCGTGGAGGCAGCGGGCGGGCTTCTGATCATGATCGTTCCCCTCGAAGTAGCCGAACGACTTGTCGGGGCGCTCATGGCGAACGGTTACCGCCCATCCAGTCGGCCGTTGGAGTCCGAATGAGGCCCCGGCCTCTTCTGATCGACCCGCTCATCCGGCCACCTGATGTCGACCTGACTCTGCCGGGATCCAAGAGCATCACGAATCGCGCGTTGGTGGCTGCAAGCCTGGCTTCGGGTACCTCGGTGCTCGACGGCCCGCTGGTGGCCGAGGACACATTGGCCATGGTCGATTGTGTGAAGTCTCTAGGTGCGGGTGTCACCTTCGCCACCGATCGCTCAACACTCGAGATCGCAGGCACGGGGGGCCGTCTGGAGAGAGGCGAGCAACAGCTCTGGGTCAGGCAATCGGGTACGACGGCGCGGTTTGTCCTGGCTATGGCGGCTCTTGCCGGCGGTGGGGCCGTCGTCGACGGGGACGAGCAGATCCGGGCACGGCCCCAGACCGACCTTGTAACTGCCCTTGCCTCGCTCGGAATCCGCGTCACCTACCTGGGAGAAGAAGGGTCGCTGCCCGTTCGGCTAGACGGACAGCCGGTTGGGGGCGCTCGAGTCCGCGTGCCTGGCGACACCTCCAGCCAGTTCGTCTCTGCCTTGTTGCTCATCGCACCTTGTATCAGCGGTGGCCTGACTCTCGAACTCACCGGAGCCCTGGTTTCAAGGCCATACGTCCACATGACCGTCGAAGTCATGAGAGCCTTCGGGGCCGACCTCGCAGTCACCGACGACCGTGTCTTCCAGGCAGCCGGCACCGGGTACCGGTCGCGCCAGTACCGAATTGAACCCGATGCGTCGGCAGCCAGTTACTTCTTCGCGGCTGCTGCGGTGTCGGCGGGCCGAGTGGCGGTCAACGGGCTCGGCTCGGACTCGCTACAGGGTGACGCCGGATTCGCCCAGGTGCTGGCTGAGATGGGTGCCGATGTTGTCGAACGGCCAGACAAGATCGAGGTAACGGGAACCGGCCTGATCGAAGGTGTCGACGTTTCCATGAAAGACATGTCTGACACCGCGCCGACGCTTGGTGCTGTGGCACCGCTCGCATCGGCACCCGTCACGGTCCGGGGTGTCGGTTTCATGAGGCTGAAGGAAAGCGACCGGATCGAAGCGGTTGTCAACGAGTTGCAACGTCTCGGCATAGAAGCCACCGATGATGGCGACGGATTCACCGTTGTTCCCGGTACCCCGGTCCCGACAACCGTCTCGACCTACGACGACCATCGAATGGCAATGGCGTTCTCGGTCTTGGGACTGGTTGTCCCGGGCATATCCATCGCCGACCCTCAGTGTGTAGCCAAGACATTTCCGGAGTTCTTCGATGCACTGGATGAGTTGCGGGCCCAGGGTGATGCCACGCTGGCTGTGCTTGCGCTGGATGGTCCTGCGGGCTCGGGCAAGTCGACGGTCGCCCGAGCCGTCGCAACCCGACTGAACCTGGAGTACTTGGACACGGGGGCGATGTACCGCAGTGTGACGTTGGCGGCCCTCGATCGAGGCCTCGCGCCCGACGATGCAGATGCGATCTCGATGCTCGCGCGCCACGTCGAGATCGACGTCGGTATCGAAGCTGTCACGCTCGACGGGTCGGACGTAACCGCCGCGATTCGCGCACCGTCGGTCAACGCGGCAGTGTCGGAGGTCTCGGCGCATCCGGGCGTTCGGGCTGCGTTGCGTCGCCAGCAGAGATCTTGGGCTCGGAGGCGCGGTGGAGGAGTTCTGGAGGGTCGCGACATCGGGTCGGTCGTGTTTCCCGATGCCCGGCTCAAGGTGTATGTGACTGCGTCCATTGAGGAACGGGCGCGTCGCCGCGCCGAGGAGACCGGCGCGCCCCACGAGGAGGTGGTGACTCAACTCGTTGCTCGAGACCGCTTTGACAGCAGCCGCGAAGACTCTCCCCTCGTCGAGGCTCAGGAAGCACATATTCTCGATACGACAGGGTTGGATATCGACGGGGTCGTGGACCGGATAGTGGAGCTGTTCGATGAGTAGATCGACCGCTTTCGACGAACGTGGTGGCCGCCAACCGCTTGGGTCGCGTACGACCTATTGGTTGTTGCGCACGCTCGCCCGAGCTCTGGCTCGCGTGTACTTCCGGGCCTACGTACACCAGAAATCGAACATGCCCCAAGGTGCGTTGATCGTTTCACCGGTTCATCGGTCGAACCTCGACGTACCCCTACTCGGGGCGACGAGCCCGCGACGGCTGCGCTATTTGGCCAAGGGCTCCCTGTTCAAGACCCGCTTCTGGAATTGGTTCCTCACCGTTCTCGGAGGGTTTCCCCTCGACCGTGGTTCCATGGCCGACAGGGGAGCACTGAAGGCAGCGCTGGCAGTCCTCCAACGAGGCGAGGCGCTTGCCGTCTTCCCCGAGGGTGAGCGCAAGGCGGGCCCGGTCGTTCACCCAATGGCCGATGGCGCAGTCTGGTTGTCCGTCAGGTCCGGAGCGCCCATCTTGCCGATCGGTATCGGCGGTTCCGAGCGAGCCTTGCCAAAGGGAGCGACCGTTCCCAAACCGACCAAGCTCGTGTTTCTGTACGGGGAACCAATCGTGCCTCCATCCAACCCCGACGGCTCCAGGGTCAGCAGGGTCCAACTGGCTGAGGCATCGGCGGCGCTGCGGGAGACCCTTCAGGATCTCTTTGATGAGGCCCAGAGGATGGCCGGGTCGCCAAACCCCGGCTAGGGCTACTCGTGGTTTACGAACACCACGCCGGCGAAGCGGTCGATGAACTCCTCGGCGGCCATGACGTCGACCGATTCGCACAGCTGACGTTTCCCCCAGGCGGTGAACGCGACCATCGCGTCGTCGTCGAAGGGTCGCGCGCCTGGCATCACGATGACCGCGGCACGCCCTGACAGTGCTTCAAGGTCGGTGACATCGGAGTCGCTGGCCGACGTAGCGTATTGGAGGATCACCAGGCCCTCCTCGACGGCTCCCACTTGCAACGGCTCGGCAAGTGGTTCGAAATAGATACCCGGGTCGGGAGCAGGGATCTGATGTGGACCCGACGCTGGGGGAGAAGCGTCGTAGGTGACCGCGACGCCAGGCAGGACGTGAACCGAAGACGGCTCGAAGAGTGTCTCGACGGGCCCGCACGCGGAAGCACTGCTGTCATCGCCACAGGCAACGGCAACCAGTGCCGTTGCGAGCAGGGCCACGGTGGTGGATCGAAACCGCCGGATCAAGCCAGTGCTGCCAGCACGTCAGAGGCCGCCATATCGCGATCGTCCAATTCGGCGGGTGAATCGGCTACGCCGAGGCCGACTGCTCCGAATCGGCCTACTGCCGCGATCAGTTGGCGGAGTGCACGTGGCGGAGGGAAGTATTCGTCTTCGTCGGTCACGTGCACGGTCTCCACCCCGCCCGAGGGCGCAAGTCGTTGCAGCACTGCATTGACCAGATCTTCTGGTGCCGAGGCACCGGCAGTGACTCCGACTGTCCCTGCAAGGCTGGTTGGCAACTCAGCAGCGTCGTTGATCCGGTACACCAACTGACACCCGGCGTCGCCGGCAAGGCGTTCGAGCGCCCGTGTGTTCGAGGAGTTCGCGCTGCCGATGACGATAACGGCGTCGCACTGCGGTGCCATGGCCATCAAGGCTGCCTGACGGTTGGTTGTCGCGAAGCAGAGGTCGGAGCGCCCGGGTGTCCAGACTTCGGGGAACCGGGCGACTGTCGCTTCCAGGACATCGCTCCAGTCCCTGTGGCTCAGCGTCGTCTGGGCCATCAACGCGACGGGAGTTTCGAACTCTGGCAGGGCGGAAACCTCTTCGATCGACTCCACGCGGTGGGTTACGTCGGGCGCCACTGCCATCGTCCCGACGGCCTCCTCGTGGCCCTCGTGGCCGACGTACACGATTTGGTACCCCTTGCCGGCGCGAACGCGAACCTCATGGTGGACCTTCGTTACCAGTGGGCAAACTGCATCGACGACGTAGCTGCCCCGCTGTTGGGCCTCGTGGACAACCTCGGGTGCCGACCCGTGGGCGCTCAACATGATTGGTCGACCTGGCTCAGCATCGGCGATGTCGTCGACAAAGATGACGCCTAGCCTCTCGAAGCGCTCGACGACCGCGAGGTTGTGGACGATCTCGTGGTAGCAGTACACGGGAGGCTCGAACGCTCTCACCATCCAGGCGAGTGCCTTGATGGCCATTTCGACTCCAGCGCAGAAGCCCCGCGGTGCCGCCAGGAGCACCTTGTCCACCGTCATGGACTCCAGTCTGGCCGATCAGGGGCCAGAAACCGGTGTCGGGCGGGGCGCCCCACCGAGGTCGCTCGAAGCGATGAAGCTGGATGACGCGGAACTTGGCGGCAGTAGCCTGGTTCGGTGCATCCTCCACGCGTCGTAGCAGTATCAGAGGGGTCTCCGGCTGCGGCAGGGGGCCTGATGGTTGACGACGAGTTGCTCGCGCTCAACGGTGAATCACCGCGCGACGTCATCCAGTACCAGGCGCTCACCGACGAAGCCGAGCTGGAGATTGACGTTAGGCGAGGAGGCCTCACTATTTCGGTCGAAATCGGCAAAGCGCCTGGCGAACCCCTTGGGGTCGAAGTTCACTCGGCGTTGTTCGACCAGGTGCGCACTTGCGACAACCACTGCGAGTTCTGCTTCATCTATCAGCTCCCACCGGGGATGCGAGAGACGCTCTACCTGAAGGACGATGACTATCGCCTCTCGTTCCTCTACGGGAATTTCACGACGTTGACGCGGTTCACCGAACTCGACCTCGAGAGGGTCGTGACCGAGGGGATCTCGCCCCTGAACGTCAGCATTCACGCGACCGATCCCGACGTTCGAAGCGAGATGTTGAGAAACCGTCGCGGGGGCCCGAGCCTCCGGTGGCTCGGTGCGCTTCTAGACCACGACATCGAGGTTCACGGCCAGGTAGTGGTGTGCCCTGGTGTCAACGACGGCTCGGTCCTCGAAGACACCCTGTGCACGATTCTCGAACAGTTCCCTCGGCTGCGATCCGTGTGTGTGGTTCCTCTCGGGGTGAGTCGACACCATTCAGAAGCACGACTCCGGGAACACACAAGGGCGGAGGCCGAGGCGGTTCTGTCCTCGGTTCATCACTGGAAGCAGATCTACCTGGCTCGGTTGGGGCGACGTCTTGTGCACGCCGCCGACGAGTACTACCTGCTTGCCTCCGAACCGTTTCCCGACGCGGAGGAGTACGAAGACTTCACGATGCACGAGGACGGGGTTGGGATCGCCAAGACGTTCGAGATGGAGTTCCGCGGTCTGACGGACTCTGCCAAGAACCCCGCGCAAGGTTTCTTCTCGTGGGTCGAAGGGGCTCCGCCCGAGGGGTATCGCGCTCCGCGCGTTCTCGGCGCCCAGGGGCAGACAGCTGTTGGGCTGCGACCCAGGGGAACCGCACCCGTGGCCGTGCTGACCGGTCAGTACGGGGCAGGAATACTCGGCCCGCTGTTGGACGAGATCGAGCGAGACGATGTCCGGGTCATTCCGGTCCCGAATCGTTTCTTCGGTGGCAATGTGGCGGTGGCAGGGCTCATGGTCGGCGAGGACATCGCAGCGGTGCTTGCGGAACAACCACATGGGCAGCGGTATCTCTTGCCCGATGTTTGTTTGTCGAAGGGCCAGTTTCTCGATGGGACAGTTCCTGAACAGCTGCCGCGGCCTGTCGAGATCGTGCCTACCGATGGGATAGCGCTTCGCGCTGCTCTGGGGGCATCGAAATGAGTTCCACTGAGGTGGCGCCTGGTGCAGATCTGCCGACCGTCGCTGTTGTCGGACGTCCCAATGTGGGGAAGTCGACCCTGGTCAATCGGATCGTCGGGCGCCGGGAGGCGATTGTCGAGGAGAGACCAGGAGTTACCCGGGATCGCAAGGAGTTGCAGACGGACTGGGCTGGCCACGAGTTTGTTGTTGTCGACACTGGCGGCTGGATGCCCTCGGCTGGATCCACGGCACTCGACGACAAGGTGAGCGAGCAGGCCGAGCGCGCGATCGAAGAAGCCGACGTCGTAGTGCTTGTCGTCGATGCGCGTGTGGGGGTGACGAGCGACGACGAGCTCGTTGCCCGCCTTCTCCGACGGCGGTCGGGATCAACATTCGTGGTCGCCAACAAGTGCGACGACCCTAGACACCAGGACTCGATCTGGGAGTTCCTTGCGTTGGGGTTGGGGGAGGCCATGCCCGTTTCGGCACTACATGGTCAAGGAGCTGCCGACCTACTTGATGCGGTCGTCGAGTGCCTTCCCGAGGCCACTGCTCGGGAGGAGGAACAGGAGGTTGTTGGCTCGTCGCCGATTCTCGGAGTGGCGATTGTGGGCCGACCCAATGTTGGCAAGTCGACTTTGTTCAATCATCTCATCGGTGAGCAACGCAGCGTCGTTCACGACCAACCGGGCACGACCAGGGACGCGATCGACACGGTGGTCGACACCGAGCTGGGCGAACTCCGCTTCATCGATACCGCCGGTATGCGGCGCAAGGCCCGCATCGACGCCGACACCGAGTACTACTCCTTGGTGAGGGCCCTGCGTGCGGTCGATAACGCCGACGTGGCGTTGTTGGTGATCGACAGCACCATCGGTGTAACCCATCAGGATCAACGCCTCGCCGAACGTGTCGACGCGGCCGGCTGTCCGATTGTGGTCGTGCTCAACAAGTGGGAGTTGCTGGACACAGAAGACCGTGAGGCGCTCATCGATCAGGTCGCGGTCAAGCTCCGGTTCCTCGGGGATCCCCCGATACTGCGAATCTCGGCCCTCTCGGGCAAAGGTGTACACAAGATCTACTCCATGTTGGCCGACACGATTGCGTCCTATCAACAGCGCATCCCGACGCGGGACGTGAATCGAGTCATCCGGTCAGCCCAGTCGAGCCACCCAGCGCCGGGCGGAGCTCGCGTTCTCTACGCAACTCAGGGAGCGAGCGATCCGCCGACTTTCACGTTGTTCGTCAATCGACCACTTCCGCGGACCTACTTGAAATACATCGAAAATCGTCTACGTGACGATCTCGAGATGGGGACCACACCCATCAAGCTCAGGGTGCGTCCACGTAGCGATTAGTGGTTCAACCAGCGGGTTTGGTGCCTGAGCGCGTCATTTGGGCCGCATAATCTCAACAGTTTCGCAATCTAGCGGTCTAGGAGTCGCCCCGGCCCGGGGCTACCATGTGGGCTTCATGGAGACGCCCATTCTGGTGATCCTGGCTGTGCTCTCTGCGGGCG
>JBPCTU010000296.1:0-10127 GCA_051011515.1 Acidimicrobiales bacterium | reverse complement strand
CTCCTGAGGGCGGGGGAGCCGGTGCCGGATCCGTCGCCGGCACCGGATCTTCAGCAGCCACGGGCACCTCTACAGGTTCGGGGGCAGATGCAATCGGGGTCGGGGCCACCTCGACCGGTGACGGCTCGGGTAGCGGCTCTGGTGTCGGGTCGGGAACCGGCTCGCTGGGAGCCAGGTTCGCATCCGGCTCTTGGCTGGCCGGCACGGCCGCCGACGGTGGTCCTTGGCCCAGGACCGAAACAACGCGGTCCAGGAACATGTCGACTTCACGGGTGTCGTAGCCCCCGCGGCGCATCTGACTGAACTGCACCATCCGGATGTCGTCTGCAGTCATTGCCCCATCGACCACAAGTGACTGATCACTGTCCATGGTCGCGGCGATCCGATCAAGAAATGCATCCACCTCCTGCTGGGCGTAGCCGCCCTTCCTGATGTGGGTGAACTGGACGGTCAAGACGTCGTCTGCCGTCACCGGATCCAGAGGGGGAGGTGCTGATGCCATGGTTGCTGACTTTAGTAGCTCGTCCCCTGCCAGCTTTGTATGGCTCCACTCACAGCCGGCAGGAGATCACCGGCGCGCCGATGATGTCCAGGTCGCAAACGACCAGGTCACCCGCTCCGGTGTCGCCGACCGCTGAGGAGCGGCGAGGTTCGCTCCGCCGCTCAGTCGTGGAGCCCAGCCTGCTGCAGGCGTTGGCGCTCCTCATCGGAGACCTCGACATCGGCCGGCGTCAGAAGGTAAACGGCATCGGCAACCTTCTTCATGTCTCCGCCGACTCCGTAACACAGCCCAGCGGCGAAATCGATCAACCGGCGCATGAGCTCGGTGTCGGCCTGTTGGAGATTCACGATTACGGGCTGATTCCGCTTGAACGTGTCCGCAACCTCCTGAGCGTCGTTGAACGACGTCGGAGAAACTATGTGTGGTTTCGCGTTCGAGCGGGCGGCGAGCGGCCGCACGACTGAGGATCGGCGCGCCGGCTCTGGGACCTGATCGGCCGGGATCGGCCGGACTGCGCTGACGGCAGTGCGTGGCTGCTCGGCGTCGGGGTCGACCGGGCCCGTGGGAACGGCAGCAGGGGGTTGGACCCTGACATCGGAACCCGATTCGTCGATCGGTCGAACACGGTCGTAATCCTCGCCCGTTGCCTCGCGATCGAGAGCCTCGAAGTCTTCGTCGCTGCCGAGGCCCAGGTACAGCATGGCCTTCTTGAACATCGACGGCATCGTACTCTCCCGTTCGCCGTGGCTCGAACTCACCGCAATATTAGGCCGCTACCCGCCCTGTGACGTACCAGCCCTCACACGCCCAGCCCGGCGGCTCCTGTCGGGCGAACCACCGCGACGCCCGCTCCGACGTTCAGGGTCTGGGCCCGAACAGCAGCGTGCCGACTCGGATTATGGTCGAACCCTCCTCGAGTGCGGGGACGAGGTCCTGTGACATTCCCATCGAGCAATCGGGCAGTTCCAGGTCGTCGGCGACTGAGCGCAGGTCGGAAAAGTTCTTCCGACTCATCTCCGAATCGCCGATCGAACCAATTGTCATCAACCCCCGGACGTCCAGGTCCAACCCCCGCAGTTCGTCGACGACCCCGTGGACGCCATCCATGTCGATGCCGGATTGGGTCTCGGCGCCGCTGGTGTTCACCTGAACCAACACACTCGCACCGGGAGCCCGTTTCGCAATCTCGGTCCCGAGTTTTCGCGAGTCGATCGTTTCCCAAAGCGACACCAGCCCGGCTACCTGTCGCACCTTGTTTCGCTGGAGATGACCGATGAAATGCCACCGCGGGGCGCTGTCTGCGAGCAGCGGCGACGATGCCTTGACAGCGAGTTCCTGGGCGTAGTTCTCCCCGATGTCGTCGATCCCGGCAGCCATCGCGGCGACCACCGCCTCGGCGCCGAATCGTTTGGTCACCGCGACCACGGTCGTAGGCCGGGTTGCATGTGCGGCAATCAACGCTCGCAACGCTTCCGCCCGTTCCAGAACCGAGTCGAGGTGTGATCCGCTCATTCCATCCACGCTACGAGCGCCTGACGTTCCCGATCACCACGCGCCCGATGAGACCAGCGCAGGTCGGCTTCGACGGCGGTACACCCACCCAACTCGGCAACAACATCGACCCCTCGCTGGCCCAACACATGACGGATGCTCCCGGGCAAGTCGAGCGCGTCCGCACCCCAGGATGTGACCCCGCGAGCCGACTCCCCAACCACTGCCGCGACGCTGTCCAAGTCCGTCGATCCGAACTCATACGACTCCGGCCGGATGCAGGGGCCCAAGATCGCGGCCGCCCGTGTTCCGCCCAGCTGCGCCATCTCGTCGAGAGTGCGGTCCAGGACGCCGGCAACCAACCCACGCCATCCCACATGAGCCACACCGATGACGCCGGACTCGTCGAACAGGGCCACCGGAGCGCAGTCGGCGACCTGGACCGCAATGGGGACCCCGGCTATGGCCGTCACGGCTCCATCAGCGCCAACTCCGCTGCGATCGCCCGGTGTCGCCGCGCTGACCACACGAGCACCGTGCTCTTGGCGCAACCAGACCCAGGGAGCATCGATCAGCTCGCGCCGCCGCCGATCCACGACCGCGAGCGGCTGACCAATCGCCAAGTCTCCGTGACTTCGATCGGTTGCCAGGACGAAGAAGCTCCGACCTTCTGCGTCGAGACGCCAACTGGGCTCGACATGGCGCATTCGTTGACCTCAGCTCGCTGTGACTCCGGGCTCCTGAGCCCAGGAGCCCGCCGTTGGAGAACTACTGCAAGAAGGATGGCACGTCGAACTCGTCGTCGGCGTCTTCGGCATCGTCATCGTCGCCGAATACGTCAGGCATGTCGTTCACGATCGGCGACACCCCTTTGCGGTCGTCGCCATCCCACCGGTCGAAACCCGCAGCTATCACGGTGACACGCACCGATTCGCCCATAGCTTCGTCCACGACTGTTCCGAAGATGATGTTCGCGTCGGGGTGGGCGACACCCTGGACAAGCTCTGCGGCGTTGTTGATCTCGAAGAGTCCGAGATCGCTCGACCCCGCGATGGACAACAAGATGCCGCGCGCTCCGTCGATCGAAGACTCGAGCAGCGGGCTCGAGATCGCCTTACGAGCCGCGCTGACTGCCCGATCCTCACCACTTCCCGTGCCGATACCCATCAGCGCCGACCCCGCATCGGACATGATCATCTTGACGTCAGCGAAGTCGGTGTTGATCAGCCCAGGAGTCGTGATCAACTCGGTGATGCCCTGCACCCCTTGCAAGAGGACCTCATCGGCCATCTTGAACGCATCGACAACGGTCGTGCGCTCGTCGGAGACGGACAATAGCCGGTCGTTCGGGATGACGATTTGGGTGTCGACCTTCTCGCGAAGCCGTTGGATGCCCTGATCGGCCTGTACCGCCCGGCGGCGTCCCTCGAAACTGAACGGGCGGGTCACCACGCCAATGGTCAAAGCGCCTTGGCTCTTTGCCAACTCTGCCACGATCGGGGCCGCGCCTGTCCCAGTGCCACCACCCTCTCCGGCTGTGATGAACACCATGTCTGCACCGTTGAGTACTTCCTCGATCTCATGGCGGTGATCTTCAGCCGCCTCTCGGCCGACCTCCGGATCGCTGCCCGCGCCGAGTCCTCGGGTGAGTTCGCGGCCGATGTCGATCTTGACCTCGGCATCGGAGAGGAGAAGCGCTTGAGCATCGGTATTGACGGCAACGAACTCAACGCCGCGCAAACCCGCATCGATCATGCGATTCACGGCGTTCACGCCGCCGCCACCGACGCCGACCACCTTGATGACTGCGAGATAATTGTGTGGAGTGTTCACTTTTCCATGTCCTCCGGTCTTCCTCCGGGTCCGTTGCCACCGAGAAGTCCAGCGCCCAACTATAGAAGCCTCAAACGTGAAGTCGACGTTGAGGTATAGGGCCCTAGACCTGTTGGTGGTGTGCAGACTGTTGCTGCAGTGAAAAGACTACGAGCAGCCGCCGACGCGGGTCAAAATGGGTACCGACGGCGCACGGACATCGATGCGTTCGAGACAAGCAATGTCAAGCCTCACGAGCAGCGTCAGCGTGGAGAGGAACTTCGCTTCCAGATCGCTGGTGTCGCCGATGTCGACCAAGCCACCACCAAAGAGTTCGAGCCTCAGTTGCGACCCGGCCCCCGAGACAGTGGCGACCTTGGGCCTTAAACCTGGAGGCAGTTGAGCTGCCACTTCGAGCGCTTCGAGACGCGAGTCGGGTACCCAGTCCCCCGGCTCGAGTGAGCCGAGACTGCCTTCGAGCACAACAACATCGGTAGGCACGGTGTCAACGGTGTCCAGGACGCGACCAGCCGGATCCACCAACACCCAGCCATCGCTGACAGCCACCACCGCTGAGGGGCTTCGTTCGGTGATGTCGAACGTGACCTCACCCCCCATGCCACGAGCAGAGGAGACCGATTCAACCCACGGCAACCGGGCGATGCCGTCGCGAGCCGAGCTCATATCAACCTCAACTAGAGATTGACCCTTTTCGATCCCCGAGGCGTTGATTGCAGCGGCCACATCGGTGTGTCGAGCACCAACCACGGTGACTTGGTCGACGTCGAACACCGGACTCTTGAGGACCAACCACCACCCCGCGACGGCAAACGCCGTAGCGACAACGAACACGACCAAGACCCGGAGTCGTCGGCGTCCCCGCAGTCGGAGAACTTGAGCTCGGCGCGCCTGGATCCGTGGATCTATCGTCACCGATGCCATGGGTGCAACCTTTCGAGGTCGGCCTCGCTGAACCCCAGGAACCGGGTCTCGGGTGCCAGCAAAACTCCCGACTCCTGTTCGACGCGCTCGATCACCAACAACATCAGCTGGAGGATGTCCTCGGCGCGGCCATGATCGTCGGATTGAATGAAGTTCGCGTGTTTCGTAGAGACCGAGGCCGATCCAACCCTCACACCTTTCAAACCGCTTGCTTCGATGAGGCGCCCGGCCGAGTCCCCCTCGGGGTTCGTGAACACCGACCCGGCGTTGTGGCCACCGGGTTGGTTCTCGCGACGCCACGCCACGATCTCTGTCAGCTGTCTCTCGCTGTCTTCCCGTGAGCCCCGATGAAGACGGATCTCGGCCTCGATGACCAGCTCGTGGGGTAACACCGAGGAGGAGCGATATCCGAAAGCAAGGGCACTCAAGTCGCGGTCATCGCTCACCGCTGTGGCCAGGTTCACGATTCGAGCTCTGCTCACGCACTGAGACATATCCGAGCCATGGCCACCGGCGTTCATCCGGATGGCACCACCAACACTCCCAGGGACACCGACGGCCCACTCGAAGCCGGTCAGCCCCAACGCGGACAGTTGGCGGGCGGCTGCTGGCAAGCTCGCCGCACCGCCGAGTCGGACCAGCGGCGCTTCTGACGTATCGATGCTGGAGAACTCATCACCCAACTGGACAACCAATCCGGGGAATCCATCATCGGCCACCAGCAGGTTCGACCCGCGTCCAACGACGGCTACTTCGGCATCGAATTCCTTCGACACCGCCACCAGCGCGAGCAGGTCCTCCGAACTCTCCACGCGCACGTAGACGCTCGCGCTCCCACCTACTCGATAGGTCGTCAACCGGCCGATGTCGACGTCCTGACGTACGTCGCTCGACTGCAACGCAGCCTGGAGAGCGGCCCCCAAAGCAATCGTGGCCGGGCTCGAAGTCGGCGCGTTCATGGAACCAACATCTCGTCGGGCAGCGTCGTGAGGTCTCCCGCTCCCAATGTGAGGCAAAGATCCCCCGCGATCAGTTGATCGTGGAGCGTCGCGACAAGATCGCCACGGTCTGCAACGAAGCTGATCGAGGCGTGTGGCTCGACTGCAAGCACCGACTCCACGACCAGTTCGCCGCTCACTCCGGGCAATGGTGTCTCCCCGGCGCCGTAGATATCTGTGACCAAAACGCTGTCCGCGCCTTCGAACGCCGTGGCGAAGTCGCGCCAGAGGTCTCGAGTTCTCGTATAACGGTGTGGCTGGAAGACACAGATGATCCGGTTCCAGTCCCCGGCCTTCGCAGCCTCCAGAGCCGCTGTCACCTCGCTCGGAAGATGTGCGTAGTCGTCGATGTAGGTGACGCCGTCGCGTTCGCCTCGGAGCTGGAACCGTCGCGCCACACCTCCAAATCGCCGCAACGCCCGTTGTGCAGCTTCGAGGCTCGTTCCGGCGGTAGACGCGGCAGCGACAGCCGCGGCCGCATTGAGCACATTGTGAAGCCCCGGAGTTGTCAACTCGATCTCAACTTCTCCCCCGGTCGGGCTCCGCAGTTCGAAGGACGCACCCATGCGTCGACTCGAGTAGCCCGATACCACCCAGTCTGAGTCGGGACTCACGCCATAGGTCACGACGTCGGGGTGAACCGCCAGCGATCGAGCGCCTTGATCGTCGGCGCAAACGAACGTCGTGCCTGAAACTCCGGCAACGAACTCGTCGAATGCTCGTCTGAGATCAGCCTCGCTTCCATAGTGCGAGAGATGGTCGGGCTCGACACTCGTGACGATCCCCAGCTGAGAATCGAGCTCCACGAATGTGCCGTCGCTCTCGTCGGCTTCGACGACAAACCACCCTTCGGTGGCTGCCCAGACCGCACCAGAACCGACCTCGTTGACCTGTCCGCCGATGATGAACGAGGGATCCAGCCGGCCCTCGCGCAAGATCACCGCGAGCATCGATGCCGTCGTCGTTTTGCCATGAGTACCCGCAACCGAGATCGTCGGGCGCACCCTGGTGATGGCGGCGAGCATCTCGGCCCGGCTCCACACGGGAATCCCCTGCTCGCTGGCCGCTACCACTTCGGGGTTGGAGTTCGGCACAGCTGTGGAACGAGTCAGCAATTCGACGCCGACTACGTTGCTGGCCCGGTGGCCAACGCTCGCGTCGACTCCTTGGGCTCGCAGCCGGTCGATGGCCGGAGAGGGTTTCAGGTCACTGCCGCTGACCTTGTGCCCCATGGCGCTCAAGACCGACGCGATAGCCCGCATACCAGCACCACCAATACCCACGATGTGAATTGCGCGGGGTTCACCGAGATGGACATCGTCGGTCATGCGGCGTGCTCCTCCAACATCGCCGCCACTCGATCGGCGGCGTCGACACGACCTGCCGAAGCCGCCGCCGTACCCATTGCGGAGAGGCGCTCCGGATCGGCGACGAGGTCTTCGACTGCTTCGACGAGGGTTTCGCCAGTGAAGTCGGCGTCTTTGATGAGGAGTGCCCCGCCCACGTCTACGAGCGCCCGAGCATTCGCGGTCTGGTGGTCACCCGGGGCACCGGGAAGCGGAACCAGGACCGAAGGCACGCCGGCAACGGCCAACTCTGCCACGATCGATGCACCGGCCCTCGAAACGACGAGATCCGCGGCGGCCAACACAGTTGGCATGTCCGTTTCATATTCGATCGGCTGATAGGCCTGGTGTCTCGCCATCGCCGCGCGTCGCGGCTCGAGCATCTCCCAGTCGCGTTTACCGATGACGTGACGTAGGACCAGGTCCTCACGATCTCCCAGCACCTCAGCTGCCTCGAGCGTCGCCACGTTCAAACGCAGAGCACCCAGAGATCCTCCGGTGATGACTATCAGAAATTGTTGATCGTCGACCCCGACGGCGTCTCGTGCCTGGTGCCGTTCGAGACCGAGCGCATCGCTGATCTCGGGTCTGACTGGATTGCCCGTGAAGACAGCTGCTGGGAGAGGGGTATCGGGGAAGGAAACCGCAGCGGCGACCGCCCACCGGCTGATCAGCCTGTTTGCGGCACCAGGAACAGCGTTCTGTTCTTGGATTACAACGGGAATCCTACGTAGGCGCGCTGCTACCGCGCAGGGAACGGCTGCGTAACCTCCGAGCGACAGGACCACCCCGGGTTCACGTTGGCCAAGCAGTCGGGCTGCCTCGAGCGTTCCGCGCATCAGGTCTCCAGCAGCGCGCATCGCTGCCAAGGAGAAGGTGCGGGGTACCCCTCGCCCGTGCACAGTAGCCAGCTCGAAGCCTGCCTCGGGAACCAGCTCAGTCTCCACACCTCTCTCGGTACCGACGTACAGGATCGTCTCGGGGTCGTGGCCCTTGGCGACAAGCGCTTGAGCTACAGCGAGCCCTGGATGGACATGGCCGGCAGTGCCACCCCCAGCGATCACGGCGAACGTCGACCTCATGCGTGCCCTTGCCTACCGACGTTGAGCAACATGCCAATGGCTGCCATACCAACAACCAGGGACGTCCCGCCGAAGGAGACAAACGGCAGAGGGACACCAGTGATCGGAAGCACGCCCAACACCGTCCCGACGTTCACCAGAGCCTGTGCCACCAACCAAACCACAATTCCGAGCGCCAGAAGTGTGCCGAAACGGTCCGGGGCCCTCAGAGCAATACGTACACCAACGGCAGCCAATGTCGCGAACAGCGCCAGCACCATCACGGACCCGATGAACCCCATCTCTTCTCCGACAACCGCGTAGATGAAGTCGGTGTGCGCTTCGGGGAGGTAACCCCACTTCGATCGGCCCTCACCGATGCCGACGCCAGTGACGCCGCCGGTAGCCACGCCGACGAGTGACTGGATGGTCTGGTAGCCCGTGTTGAGGGGGTCCTCCCAGGGGTCCAGAAAGGCCAACAGGCGGTTCCTGCGATAACCCTCCGTCATCGCCAGAACCAGGGCCGCACTCGCCCCGACCGCGCTCGCCGCGAAGAGCGGCCCCAACGACACGCCTCCGGCGAACAGGACACCGAACGTGATGGCCCCCACAATGATCAAGCTGCCGAGATCTGGCTGCAACATGACCAGCAGCGCCGTCGAGATGAAGACGATCAGAACCGGGAGAAGAGTCTCTACCGGAGATCGAAGAGCATGGTTCCTTTTCGAGATGAGATCGGCCGAGTACAGAACCATCGCCAGCTTCAACAGCTCTGTCGGCTGCACAGTGACCGGCCCGACCCCGACCCACCGCGAAGCTCCCTTGGCCTCGACCCCGAACTGCGGGATCAAGACAGCGATCAACAACACGATCGTCGCTCCCAGAGCCAGCGGAACGAGTCGGCGCCAGACGTGATAATCGATGAACCGGAACGCGAGAAGGGACACCGTGCCGAGGGCAATCCAGGTTCCTTGTCGACGGAAATGGAACCAGGTGTCGGTTCCGTCGTAGAGCGAAGTCACCGAGGAGGCGGAGAGGACCATCGCCAGACCGAGCAGGTTCAGAGCTGCTATGACCGCTACAACGACGTACTGCGCGGTTCCCCATGTTCCCGGCGTTCCGAACCGCGGTGATCTGACTGTGCCACCGAGCGCGCGGGCGGCAGCCCGCAGGAACGGATCGCGCCTCGGCGCGGATGCAACCGTCATTCACGTCCTTCCGGTCGAGCACCGGTCAAAGCGAGAACTTTTCGTACAAAGTCGTCCCCTCGAGCGCTGTAGTCCTGGTACCAGTCGTAGGACGTACATCCCGGAGACAACACAACTGCATCGCCTGGAGAAGCAGCGTTCGACGCGATGCAGACTGCAGATTCCATCGATGAAGCCTCCACGACGTCAACAACGCCGTCGAACGCAGCCGCAATCTCGGAACCGGCCTCCCCGATCGCCACCACCGACCGCAAGACCGGGGCCAGATCGCGCAGCGGAGCCAGGTCCACGCCCTTGTTGCGGCCCCCGGCGATGAGAACAACCGAGTTGTGTCCAGAAACACCGGTGACCACCGCATGGGGGGTCGTTGCCTTGGAGTCGTTGAACCAGCTGATGCCATCGGCTCTGGCCACCAGCTCCATGCGATGAGGCAGGCCACGAAATTCGCCGAGCACCCCCCTCGCTGCGGATGCTGAGGCACCAGCCGTCATCGCCACCAAGGCAGCGGCCAGATAGTTCTCGACATCATGAGGCAGATGCCTCGGGAGTTCCTCGACACCGCCCAGCGACTGACCGAGCACAGTCAGGGTCCCGCCTTCGGTGCTGGCATGGCTCGAACCGGAGCCGAACGTGAGGTCGGTTGGGCGGCCGGGTAGGTTTCGCAATACGGCGGGGTCACCCGCATTGGCGATGGCAATACCGTCGGTTGGCTGGTGGGCCCATAGACGCGCCTTAGCCTGTTCGTATGCCTCGAGGGTCCCGTGCAC
>JBPCTU010000295.1:0-3813 GCA_051011515.1 Acidimicrobiales bacterium | reverse complement strand
TTCTCTTGCAGGTCCTCGAAAGCAACCTGCGAAGCAACCTCGAGGCAACGCTGGAAGCTCAGGCCCGCGACCGCGCTCAGTTGATTGATGGAGGGGCACCGGCCGCGTCGCTGGTGGAAACCCGTGCCGAAGAGTCCATCGTGGCGATCGTCGACGCCGACGCGATCGTCGTGGCCCAGGGCGGTACATATTTGTTGGTTGATCCTCTCGACGGCGCGGTCGCCGGCTCGACGCGCACGGCGACCGTGCGGCTTCAAGAAGTCTCGGAACAGGGCGCCGGGCGCGAAGAGGGAGATGAAGAAACTGGCGGGGACGAAGAGGTCGAGACCAGCAAGATCGTCTATTCGGTCGCCGGTGCCGGAGATGGAACGTTGGTTGTCGTCGGAGCCGAGCTCGAAGTTGTCGACCGCACGGTCGCCGAGGTCCGCAACCTCCTGTTGGTCGGACTCCCATTCCTGTTGCTCGCCGTTGGTGGGATCACTTGGCGAGCTACAGGACGGACGCTGAGGCCGGTCGAAGACATCCGCATGACGGCTGCCGAGATCGGAGACGGCCCCATCGAGGAACGCATCCCCGTTCCCGACACCCGCGATGAGGTCGCCCGGCTAGCGGCAACCATGAACCAGATGTTGGATCGGATTGCCGCTGGTCAGCGGGCACAACGCCAGTTCACTAGCGACGCTTCCCACGAGCTCAAGAGCCCGGTCGCCAATCTTCGCGCCCTAGCGGAGACGGCGGTTGTCGAGGACCCCGACTGGCCCGCAACGCGGCGACGGTTGATCGACGAGTCGGAGCGCCTGGCCGCGATCGTCGATGACCTCCTGTTCATGGCAGTAACTGATGAGCAATCAGTTACTGGCGACCGGACCCTCGTGCACCTGGACGACCTTTTGTTCGACGAAGCGGGGGTTCTGGCCGCGACAACCGCATTACGCGTCGACATCGATTCGGTCGGGCCCTGTGATGTGGTGGGTGTGCCGAACGAGTTGAAGCGGTTGGTGCGGAACCTCGCGAGCAACGCGGGTCGACACGCCCAGGGTGTCGTGAGGTTGACCTCATCTGTGGACGGGGGGCAGGCGGTGTTGGAGGTTGGCGACGATGGACCCGGAGTGCCGCCCGGTGAACGCGCATTGGTGTTCGGACGTTTCAGTCGGTCTCAGTCCGCCCGCGATCGCAGCAGCGGAGGAACGGGCCTCGGCCTCGCAATTGTCGCGGCGATAGCTGATCGCCACGACGGCAGTGTGGATGTGACCGAGAGCCGTGACGGTGGCGCGCTGTTCACCGTCCGCCTCCCGGCGGCGCCCTAGGGCGCCGCAGGACCGGCCAGTCGCGCTCAGCCAGAGCCGGTAAACGTGAGGTCGAGTCGCTTGGGTCCGCGAAGCAGGTAGCTGTCCTCGTATTGGAAGTCGTTCGTGTCGGCCAGAGCGATGTCGTCCAAACGTTCCAGCAGAACCTTGGTGGTGACCTGCGCCTCGGTCCTGGCGAGGCTGGCGCCAAGGCAGTAATGCTGTCCATGCCCGAAGCCCAGATGATCCTTCACTCCCGACCGGTCGATGTCGAGGCTGTCCGGTTCCTCGAACTTCTGTTCATCGTGGTTCGCCGCGACGTACAGGACCCACACGTGTTCGCCTTCGGCGATCCGTTTGCCACCGAGCTCGGTGTCCACGGTCGCCTGTCGGAACAGACCCGAAACGGGCGCTTCTAGACGCAACACCTCTTCCACCAATGGATCGACGAGTTGGAGGTCGGACCGCACCCGAGACTGCACCTCTGGTTGGAGGGCCAGGTACATGGCGATATCGGTGATCAGTTTGGTTGTTGTTTCGTTGCCTGCAGCGAGTAGTTGGCTCACCAATTCGATGTGGTCGACTTTCTCTAGCGGGCAACCGTCGACCTCGGCATTGGAGATGTCCGACAAGAGATCGTCGCGGGGCTCCCGCTGCCGTTCCTCGATTTGGCGGCCGAAGAACTCGACGAACTCGATCTGGGTTTGGAGGTAGTTCTCCACCTGCTCCTGGCTCGGATGCTGATTACCGACGGGCATGACGAGGTTGTCCGACCACGCCTTGAACTGCGCGAGGTCTTCGTCTCCCACGCCCAGGATGTGAGCGATGATCGTCATCGGCACGGGCACAGCGAACCGACCGACGAACTCAACACGGCCATCGGCGGCAAAGCCGTCGATCAGTTGAGCTGAGACATCCTCGATCAATGGCTCGAGGGCGCGGATCCGGCGAGGTTTGAATCTGCTGTTGACCACCTTGCGTTGTTGAACATGTATCGGTGGGTCGGCCGAGGAGAGGATCGGACGACGTGTGGTCACCTGGGTGAGACCTTCGAGCAGGCCACGTTTCGCCGGGTCGGCTTCGATGACCTCCAGGCGAGTCCCGAGCACCGAGTTCAAGGGTTTCGGGCCGGTACGCATCTTGACCGACCATGTGACCGGATCGTGCAGCACAGCTAGGCAGTCCTCGTACCGCGTGAGTATCCACGCCCCCAGCTCTTCGTTGTAGTGGACGGGGTCGCTGTCGCGAAGCTCTGCGAAGATCGGGAACGGGCACCGGACATGTTGTTGATCTCGGTGCACCAAGGCATCGACACGTTCGTCCAGCGAGCCGGTGGGTGGGATTGCGTCGTCCATTGTTCTAGATGATGTCAGCCAGTTCAGACGCTTGCTGGGTTGCGTACGTGATCCGCCGTGGCGCGAACGCATCGCCGAGCAGGTGGACCTCGATGTCGGACATCTCGCGAAGTTCGCGAGCGATCTGACCTCGGGGGACCCCACCACAGGCAAGGGCCACAGAGTCGAAACCCTCGATCTGGCCCACCTTGCCGCCGAACACAGACTTGGTCGCCGCCGACCCTGGCGAGAGGCTGGTGACCTGCTTCATCACGATGACGTCGGTGTCGGCAGCTGCGAGCTTGGCCATCCAAGCACCTATCGAATAGCGGCCTACCAGTGGGGCTACGCCGGTCGTCCGCACGACGAGGATGACGGACTTGCCCTGGTCGACCAAGTGGCCGGCAACCGTGATCGGCTGCATGTGGTTCTCTTCGCCGACTACGAGGACTCGATCACCCGTTTCGGCTGATCCGGTCAGAACGTCCCGGCCTTCCACCACGAAGGGCTGGTCGACGCCGTCGATGTCGGGGACGCGCGGCGCGGCTCCGGTGGCAACGACAACTACGTCTGGGGCGAGCGATGCGACATCGTCGGCAGTTGCATCGATGCCGAACTCGACGTCGACGCCGTCGTGTTTCAACCGGCGCGCCTGAAACTCGACGAATCTGTGGAAAGACTCGTTGTCGCGGGCGTGCCCGGCCACCCACATCTGCCCGCCCAGCCGGTGGTCGCGTTCCCAGAGTGTGACTCTGTGCCCCTTCTCAGAGGTCAGTCCGGCGAGCTCCAGCCCCGCTGGTCCACCGCCTATGACCAGCACGTGCCGACTTGTCTCGGCTTCTGGATGATCGATGTTCGGATACGTCGAACGGGGATTGACAGCGCAGCGGGTAGCGAGTCCCTCGACCAGGTGGCGATGCAGGCAGTCGTTGCACCCGATGCAGGGTCTGATCCCGTCGAGGTCTCCCTGGCGGGCGCGCGCGAGCATGGCCGGCTCCGCGATGACGGCCCGGGCCATGCCGACCAGATCGGCGTGCCCGGCCGCCAAGACCTCCTCGGCGACGGCGGGGTCCGTTACACGGCCGACATAGACATGAGGGAGGTCTACCTCTTGGCGAATTCGGCCCACCAGGTGGGCCCAGGGTGCGCTCCCGAAGTGTTCGGTCGGGAGGTACGAAACCTCGGCCCAGTTG
>JBPCTU010000294.1:0-9967 GCA_051011515.1 Acidimicrobiales bacterium | reverse complement strand
CGGAACCGGTAGACGATGCGGTTGAAGGCCCCCCAGGGGTGGAAATTGGGAAACACCAGGTAGTTCCACGCGTCCAGGAACTCCGCGTCGGTCAGCTCATCGACTCCATCCCCAAACGTTGGTCGGAACCGTTCGCGTCCGGCTGCCGACAAGACGCTTCTGAGCGTGTCGCCCTCCTCGAAGGGCACGGGAAGTTGTTCGCCATCGCGCACGTCGAGGGCGTCGCGCAACATCTCTTCCTGCGTGGGTGTGTACTTCAACAAGGGGCACGGGATGCCCTTGGGGGAGAGCTGACGAGTAGCGTTGCCCCAGACATCGACCTGGCTGGAGGGGTCGCCGGTGTAGCTCATGCCCTGGGGGTGTGTGGCGTTCACGTGGAAGCCCTCGCTGAACGCTTCATTGGCAATCTTCCAGTTGCAGCGGATGACGCGCGAGGCGTGGGCGGCCACGTAGCGGTTCTCGAAATCCCAGCGGTCGAAGTGGCGCTGGATCTCGGGGCCCAGAAAGTCTTCGAGAGGCTCGGCGTCGGGCTCGGGGTTGATGAACACGAATCCGGCCCAGGTTCCGACCTTCACCTCCGGAAGCGTCATGTCTTCGGAGCGCACCTCGAGCTGGGGGAAGTCCCATTCGGCAGGGATCTGTTTGAGTTCACCGTCGAGGTGCCAGCTGAAGCCGTGGTAAGGACATCGGAACTCACTGCAGCGGCCGTCGTAGGTCTTCAGTAGCCGGCCGCGGTGAAGGCACGCGTTCGGGTATGCCTTGATCTGTGACTCGGTCACGCGGGTGACCAGGTACGACTGGTCGGCTATGTCATAGACGATGTAGCTGCCGACTGCGGGTAGGTGTTCCTCGCGGCAGGCGAACTGCCAGACGCGGCTCCAGAGCCGCTCCTTCTCGAGTTCGTGAAACTCGCGGCTGAGATAGCGAGCCTTGGGGATGTCGCTCAGCCCGTTCAGGTATGGCGATTGAGCGTGAAGGAACTCCGGCACCTCGCGGGAATCCGCAGCCAGCAAGTCTTGCCAGTCAGGCCCTGGGCTGCGCGACAGCGGAAGCGCATCCGCTGCATCGGCGTTGTTCAGTTGATCCTTTGTCAGCTCCATGACACCCGCCGCCTTCGGCCTGTTCTCGTCCGTTGTGAACTACCGGTCGCTCATGCGAATCTGCGACCGAGTGGGCCTACTCGATGGTGAGTTCTCCCATTCGATCCCACTCGTTCTGGCCCTCGATGCTTGTGTTGACGATGTACGGCGTCTCGGCCAGCGCTTGGGGCATGTCGGCCATCGCCTGTTTGAAGTGGTCGCTCTCGACGTGAGGCACAGCGCCGTCATCTTCGAACGCTTCAACCAGTACGAACTCGTTGGGGTCTTCCACGCTACGGGACCAGTCGAACCACAGGTTCTTCGGCTCGGCTCGCGTCGCCGCTGTGAAGTCACCGACGAGGTCGAGCCAGCGGTCCGACCAATCGGGTTTGGTCTTGAACTTGACGACGATGAGGATCAACGCCTCAGCCCGCTTCGCTGCCGAGCGGCGCCCAGGCCAGCAACGAGGTGTCCCCCTCGAAGACGTTCGCGACCAGGGGAGTTCCGGCGGCTTCCGCGATCTGTTTGTATTGCATCCACGACAAGACCATGGCAATAGGTGTGCCCTCGCCTTCGTCGAACTGCACCGGCCCATACACACAAGCGGTGTAGATCAAGTCCTCGTCGCCGACCTGCTGGGTTGCCTCGTGGCGAGCCCCGGCGGGTTCGTAGAACCACATGCCAGGTCCGTACCCCTCGGGTGGGCCGGCGCGGTAACCGATGCGCCCCGAGATGACCAAGAAGTCCGCAGCGCCGAGGTGGTAGTGCGGCCCCGCAACCCCGTTGTGTTTGAACAGCAAAGACACGTGGCCGGTCTCTTCACTGACGCGGAGGATCTTGTAGCCGAACTCCGGTACCGCCGGATCCACGAAGAAATCAAAGGCAGTGGTGTCGACGAAATGGGGGTGGGTGGCCGTATTGGTCGCGAGGCCTTCAGCGGCGACCAGAGTTCTGGATGAGGCTTGTTCGGCGATCCGGAGTGGGGTGGCTTCTTGGCCCGTTGGTTCGGGTCGGGGGACCATGCACTCGGCGAGCGTGTTTGGCACCAGAGCGACGCCGGCATCGCGGGCCGTGGCCTGAAGGTCGAGGGCGGTCAGAATGCTCGTGATGTTGTGTCCGTCGGCGTCGAGAAATGCCACCGGCCCGTAGAAGTTGACCAGGAGTTCTGCGTCCTCGTCGACTTCGAGCCCTTCGATCCGAGCGTTGGCCGGAATGTATCCCCAGGTACCCATCTCTACTGTGGCTGCCAGTGGGCCCTGGGTGTACCGCATCTTGCCGGCCAGGACGAACATGTCGGTGGCCCCGAGGTGGACCGTCGACCGTAACTCAACTCCGGCATCCAGGCCGATGATCGCCGAGAACATGCCGGACTCACCTGATGCTCGCAACGGTTTGATGCGCCACCCGGGCGCTTGTGGTGATTGCAGCCATGGCAGTGCGTTGGTATCGGCTCCGCCTTCGATTCCAGTCGGCTTGATGTCCGCGGAGTAACCGACGGTCGCAGTCATGGCGTCCTCGTTGTCTGTTTGTGCGTTGCTGTTCACAAGCGCGTCGGAGTGTTCTGGAAACCATATGCAGGAATTCAGCAGCGCGCCAGAGCCACGTCAGGATCCCGGGTTCGGGTCGGCGGCGAGCTCGAAGGATCCAAGGGGCATGCTCTGGCCATTGATCATGACCTCGACCACGTGGTCACCAGGAAAGTGCCTTCTGGTCGTGTGTTGGGCCAGCGAGACCGTCTTCGCGACCGTGGCCGACTTGCCTGCCGCGATCTCGAGTTCAGCGCCCTTGAAGACCTTCGGGCTTGTGTTGCCGTTGCTCTTGACGAAGTGAACCTTCAGGTCGACCAGCGCTCGGCACGTGTGGGGGCCCGGGTTGGCAAGGGTTACTTCAATGTGAACCTTGTCCCCGATCGAAGGCTTCGACGGTTCTATCGAACTCTCGGCGACGCGCGCCGGCGAAGGTGACTGGTAACCGAGCACCTCCAGAGCCCCGGGATGTCCCGCCTTGATGAGAGTTCTGAGTCCGTGGCGGACGAGGCGGCGACGGTTCTTGCCACCGTCGGCCCACCACCGGTCGGCCACTTCGATCGCCACATCGGGGTTGTCCTTGGTTATGTCGTTCAGGTTGTTCGCCACCGACCGGCGGACGTACTCGACCGGGTCGTCCTTGAGTTTGTCGAGGAGTGTGATCACCGGTTCCGGGTTCTCTTGGAACACGGTGAGGCGGAATGCCCAGGGCAGCCGTGGCCGCGTCCCTTCGGAGACGAGTCGACGCACATGCACGTTTTCGTCGCTCGCCCAACCTTCGAGTACCCCGAGCGTCGCATCGGTGTGGTCGCGCAACGGCGTGCGAATACTGAACTCCGAGGTCGCACGTTTGGTTATCTCGTAGTTCGCCAGCATCACGGTGTCGAAATGGCCCTCTCCATGATCGGCCAAGAAATACCCGTGAGGCATGTAGAAGAACCCGGCCATGGGGTTGTCGTCGAACCATGGGTCGCCGATCGCCGAGGCCTCCGCGGGGTCACAGTTCTCCAGTTCGGGACCAAGCGAGTCGATGAGAATTCCGATCGCCCGTTGTCGATCGGAGGGTAGGAATTCCGCCATCGAATCTGCGATCTGGCGGCACCGTGGCGTGAGCTCGAGCTCTTCGAAGCCATCCAAAGCCATGGTGCTGAAGCCGGCGCCGTCGAACTTGCCGTAGACCGCGCCGATCGTCTGCGCCGCCCTCTCGATCATCTCGGGCCCGAAGTTGTCCTTCAGGAGGTCAGCCATGGACTGAGTCTGCCAGGGCGCAACCGCGTTGCTAGGTTTGGCGAGTTCGTGAACCCCAGGGGAGGACTCGAGATGTCTGGACGGTTGGAAGGCAAGGTCGCAGCGATAACCGGCGCGGCCAGCGGCTTCGGCGAGGGAGCCGCTCGTAGGTTCGTTGCCGAGGGGGCCAAGGTCGCGTTGGGGGACATCCAAGACGAGCGTGGCCAAGCGCTGGCCGCCGAGCTGGATGACGATGCGGTCTTCGTGCACTGCGATGTCACGGTCGAAGATGACGTTGCCGCATTGGTCGACGCGGCTGTCGATCGATTCGGTCAACTCGACATCATGTACAACAACGCCGGCATCGTCGGTGCAGTCGGCCCGTTCGACACTCATCCGGCCGACGAGTGGAAAGCGACCATCGACGTGCACGTGAACGGTGTGTTCTACGGAGTCAAACACGCGGCGCGGGTAATGAAACCGAGGGGAACCGGAGCCATTGTGTCCATGGCGTCAACCGCGGCCGTCTGGGGCGGCATGGGTCCTCACGCCTACACGGCGGCCAAACACGCGGTAGTCGGCATCACCAAGGCGGCGGCCGCGGAGCTTGGCCACTATGGCATCAGGGCGAATGCCATTGGGCCGGCAGGTATGGCTACGCCGATGGTGGCCGCATTCCAGTTCGGCGACCCGAGCAGGATCGACGAGACCATCGAGGCGCTCGCCGAAACGTCGCCGCTCAAAGATCGGGCTGGCTTGGCCGAAGACGTGGTCAACGCTGCGCTCTTCCTGGCTTCGGATGAGGCGGGGTATGTCAGCGGCCATACTTTGATGACCGATGCCGGCATCACGATCGGCGCGGTGCCCGAAGGCGTCGCGTTCACCGAACACGCGCCCATGATCCGAGAGGCCGGCCGGACCGGGCTGTAGGTCCGTTGGTTCGCGCCGCCCACATGACGGGCTGTTGACAGCCCGATTCCGCTGGTGGAAGTCTTCCGGCGCTGACCAAGGGAGGAACAATGGCGGGACGGCTCGAAGGCAAGACTGCGCTGGTGACGGGTGCTGCAAGGGGGCTCGGGGCCGCAATAGCGACGCGTTTTCGCGACGAAGGCGCTTCGATAATCATCAACGACCTGCGAGAGGATGCGGCGAAAGCGACGGCCGCAGAGCTGAATGGCACCGCCATCGCCGCCGATGTGTCGGACTCAGCGTCTGTGGCTGAGATGTTCAGCCAGGTCGCCGCCGATCACGGCGGCCTCGACATTCTTGTGAACAATGCGGGGATAAGCGGATTCGAGGGAGACCCCGACGGGGCTCGAGAGTACGCGCAGAACACCTTGGCGCTAGCGGCCGAGATCGGCAGCGGGCAACCGGTCCAGTCGCACCTCGATCACGCCGTCAACGTCACCGACGAGCAGTGGCGAAACATGCTTGCAGTTCACCTCGACGGAACATTCTTCTGTTGCCGCGAGGCTTTGCGCCTCATGGGCGACCAAGGTTCGGGGGCCATCATCAACATGGGTTCCATCATGGGGACCAGCGGGGGAGCGGGCGCGGCCGCCTACTGCGCAGCCAAGGGCGGCATTCTCGGTCTGACCAGATCGTTGGCCCGTGAAGTGGTGACCCGGAACATCCGAGTGAACGCCTTGGCACCCGGGTTCATCGAGACCGACATGACTTCGGCAGTGGGCGACGTGTTGCCCTTGATAGCTCTACAGACTCCGATGGGCCGACTTGGTGTGGCCGACGACATTGCATGGGCTGCCGTCTACCTCGCGAGCGATGAGGCTCAGTTCGTCACCGGGCAGGTGTTGTCGCCCAACGGTGGCTGGACGATGAACCAGTAGCCGAGCCGGCGTAGGCCCGCACTCAGCCCCGAGAGCCCGGGTCCCGAACTCCTGGATTCCAGCTGTTGTCTCGGCGTAGTTCTGCAGCAACTCGTTCCACGTGTTGGGCGACTGGCTCCACGAAGTCTGCGTTCGGCATCAGGTACCGCACACCTTGCTGAAGGCCATCCATGGCGGACAAGGCGAACTCGTCGGCCTCGAGTCGTGTGGGGAACGGATCCACAGCGGGCATCGGTTGCGTCTCGGGCCCGCCGAACTCCGGCGGTCTGTTGCGAGTGGCTTGCCTGATCCGACTCTTGACGGGCCCGGGAAGCAGGACCGTGACCAACAGGTCTGGTGCGACCTCTGCGAGTTCCACCCGCAGGTTGTCGGCGAGCGCGACGATGCCGTACTTGCTCGCGGCGTACGGCGCATTCCCGGCGCTCTGCCCTGGTGCTAGTCCGGCAACCGACGATGTTGCCGCGACGTGTCCCGTGCCCCGATCGATCATGGCCGGCAGGAACGCTGACCACGTGTTGACAACGCCGAGTACGTTGACCCGCCACGTCCACTCCCATTCGGTCGCCGGCTGTTGCCAAAGCGGGAGAGCTGGGCCGATTACGCCGGCATTGGCTAGCACGAGTGCTGGCACTCCGAAGTCGCGTTCGACCTGGGTGGCGAAGGCGGCCACCGATGACGGTTCGCTGACGTCGGTGGGCACCGCCGTCACCACGGCGCCACCTGCTTCGAGCTCCCGAGCCAGCGAATCAAGGGCGGGGCCTTCGATGTCGGCAAGCGCCAGACGAAAGCCTCGCTCTGAGCATTCTCGAGCCAAACCTTCACCGATACCACTGGCTGCGCCGGTAACAACGACGACTGAGCCTTCCTGCAGCGCCACTGTGACCGGTTCCCTTACGGCGTTGAACGCAGGTCGGGTGCTGTGACCAGCGGATTCCCCTCGGTCCAGATTCGGGTGAGAACCCGGTTCTTGATGCGCCAACCGTCGTCGGTGCGAACCGACACGTCGTCGTAGACACCGGCCACCATCCAGAGGTCGCCGCCCTCGGTGTCGTTCATGATGTGTTGGGCCTGTAGATAACACCTGTGTCGGGCCTGGTCGCCGTCCAGTTCGACGTAGTGGCTACCCACAAGATGCTGGCTGCCGTCGAGCGGAGTGAGCGCACTGGATATTCGCGTGATGATCGCGTCGATCCCGTCGCATTCGGTCCCACCCAGGAAAGCGAAAGCGTCGGGCATGAACACGTTGTGCAGGTCGTGGAACTCGCGATTGTCGAGGGCCCAGCAGTAGCGGGTGGCCAGGTTGATCACGGCCCGCTCGTCGGCGAGTGCTTGCAGCTGCTCTTCCATGAAGGTTTCAGCTCCTGTTCGGTGGTCGGCTGGATTTCTACGGATTGGTCGATGGTTCCCGCCGTGTTGTGCCCTGGCGGCCATCATGGGTCTGGCTCGATGTCGATGTCGAGAATGAGCGACTGGTAGGACTTCCCATGCGGGTCGGCTCGCAGGCTCCTCGAGACCCCGCCGGCCAAGGCCTCGGTCATCACGAAGTTGAGTCCTTTCGTTCCCGGCAACTCGTACCGGGTGATGTCACCCTTTACGAGGTCTCCGAACGTTTGGCGAACGACGTCCACGGTGAGCTGTGACCTGAGTAGCTCCCAGTTCGAGTCTTCGTAGGCAAACACGCAGATGTTCGAGACGTCACCCTTGTCACCGGAACGGCTGTATGCGATTTCTCGGAGCTTCATGCGTCGATCACCTCGGTCACGATCTTGACGTCGTCACGCGGCAACAAGGCGGGCGTAACGCCGATGGCCGGGGCCATCTGAGTCGCGATGCCACCGGCTCCGGCAGGTCCCTGCCAGAGGTACTGGCTCTCGAACGCCACCCGGTCTGCTGTGGCTTTGTCGTCACAGCGGGCGGCGATTCGTAGCCGGACCTCGTTCGGGTTGTCAGCCCCGAGTCGGTCGCCGAAGAGAGCGTTGAGTCCGTGCATCTCGTAGAGAACCTCGTCTATGGATCCTGCGAACGGCTCTAGCCGTTTCGCGACGATGTCGGCCCCGAGCTGCGCCCGGTCGACGCAGCCGGGGCCCCCGTAGGACACCTCGGTCACGACCTTCCACCCTTGATCCACGCCGACCAGAACCTTCAAGTTGTCGGGCCGTTCGCGTCCGTTGGCACCACTGACTCGGACTCGGTCGGGTCCTATCTCTTCGATCTCGACCTGGCTGAAGTCGGCCGTCGAGTCAGGTGTCAGATACGCGGTCGGGTCATGGATCTCATACGCGAGCTGGGTCTTCATCGTGCCGGTGTCGACTGCCCCGCCGGTCCCGTCGAGTTTGGTGATGATCAGTTCTTCCTCGCTCACATGGGCCAACGGAAAACCGAGGTGAACCAGGTCGAGGACCCGGAATGGCGGATCGACGTAATTTCCACCCGTCGCATGGGTTCCACATTCGAGAAGGTGAGCCACCATCGTCGCTGTGCCCATCTTCGCCCAGTCGTCGAGATCCCAACCCATCTCGTAAGCAATCGGGCCGACGTACAGAGACGGATCAGCGATGCGTCCGCCGAGGACGAACTGAGCACCCTCATCGAGCAGCTCGACGATCGGCTCGGCTCCGATGTAGGCGTTCGCCGAGACGACCTGGTTGGCCATGTCGCGAGCGGTCACACCCAGTTCCGGGAGTTCGAGGTCCTGGTCGAGCACATGGTCGAGCACGTCGTCACCGTGGATGACACCTATGCGGATGCCAGAGAGGTCGTTCTCGAACAAGCCGCGAAGGACATCGTCGGCCGCGGCCGTCGAATTTGCGGCACCGAAGTTCCCGACCATCTTTCCGCCGCGAGATAGGAACGGCGAGAAGCGTTGCATCAGCTCGGGGATTCGTTGGTCCTGGCCGGCCGTCTCGTCGTTCAGCCGCCTCACCTGGGCCAACGCCATGGTCCGCTCGGCCAGGCAGTCGAATCCCATGTAGGTCACGAGGCCACTGTCGGCCAGTTCGGCCGCCCAGTCGAGACGATCGTCGGACCAGGCTGATCCACTTCCGATCGAGATAGATCTACTCATCGTTCTGTACCGGTTCGTGTGGTTTCATCTCAGCTGCGGCGATCAAGTCCACTAGCTGTGACGGCCCCAGCGGAAACCGTGTCGGCTCGACCCCAAGGGGGGCGAGCGCATCGGCCACGGCATTGGCTACGGCGGCTGGAGCGCCAATTGTCCCGCCCTCGGACATGCCCTTGAACCCGCCTTCGGTATCGGCGGGCGTCTCGATATGGCCGATCTCGATAATCGGCATCTCCGCCGCACCGGGTAACAGATAGTCGAGGAACGTCGACGCGAGCGGGTTGCCGTCGCTGTCGTAGGCCATGTGTTCGTACAGAACTCCGCCGATGCCCTGAACCACGCCTCCAGAGATCTGTCCTTCCACAACAGTGGGGTTGATCATCGGACCGCAGTCTTCGCTGACTATGTACCGCTGCAGGTCGACCAGGCCGGTTTCGACATCGACCTCGCAAACACACATGTGACAGGCGTTCGAGAACGTGAACATGTTTGGCGGCTGGTAGCGGTAGGTCGTCTCCAACTCAGGCGCCGGGCCACCGGCGAGTTGGTCGGTTTGGCGGTAGGTGACCTGGGCCAGTTCGGCGAAGCTCAGGCCACTCGCCGGCGAGCCGGCAACGAAGGCGCGGCCCTCCAGAACCTCGATGTCAGCGGGGGCCGCCTCCAGCAGGTGCGCGGCGATATCGACCACGTTGCCCCGGAGCGTTTTCGCAGCGCCTATGGCCGCTCCGCCTGCAATCACCGAGGTCCGACTGCCGGCTGTGCCCCCACCGAAGGGTGTCGCGGCGGTGTCGCCCTGGATGAACTCGACGTCTTCGACCAGACAACCCAGGTGCTCGGCGACGAGCTGTGACATGGTCAGTCCAACACTTTGACCGTGCTCACCCGAGCCCATCAACAACACGACTTTGCCACCGGGGTCGATCCTCAGCAGTGCTCTCTCGGCGGCCAGGCTGCCCCACGCGATCGCCGATGGTTCCACATAGGTGCTGATGCCGATTCCCAGGTAGCGGCCGCCTACCAGCGCTGCTGCCTGCCGATCTCGAAACCCGGCGTAATCCACCATCTCGGCGGCCTGGTCCAGGCAGCCCTCCAGCGCCATGTTCTCGTACTTCATTCCGGTGGCACTCGTGTATGGGAGCTCCGCGTCTGTCACGATGTTGCGACGCCGGAAGTCGAGTGGGTCCAGGTTCAGGTGTCGGGCGACATGGTCCATCATCTGCTCACGGC
>JBPCTU010000293.1:0-3774 GCA_051011515.1 Acidimicrobiales bacterium | reverse complement strand
GGTCGTTACGTCATGTTGACGAACGCCGAAGGTGGCGTCCTCAACGACCCGGTCATGCTCCGCCTGGATGAAGACCGCTTCTGGCTGTCCACAGCCGACAGCGACGTACTGATGTGGGCGCAGGGTGTGTCGGTGTTCGCAGACTTGGATGTCAAGGTCGGCGCTCCAGACGCCTATCCGGTACAGCTGCAGGGTCCGAACTCACCGCAGATAATGGCCGCCTTGTTCGGCGACGACATCCTCGACTTGGGTTATTACCACTGCACCTCGACCCAAGTCGACGGCATTCCGGTCGTTGTTTCTCGAACGGGCTACAGCGCCGAAGTCGGTTTCGAGATCTACCTGCAGGACGCCGCGCGTGGTGACGACCTGTGGGAGATGATCGTCAAGGCCGGACAGCCACATGGTCTCGTCATCTCTTCGCCCAACCGGATCCGACGAATCGAAGCGGGCATCCTCGACTACCGCTCGGACATCCTGGTCACCGACAACCCGTTCGAGCTGGGCATGGACCGCCTCGTCGACCTCGACAAGAAGGACGGGTTCATCGGCCAAGAGGCGTTACAGAAGGTGGCCACTGAAGGGGTCAGCCGAAAGCTCGTGGGGATCCTCATCGGCGGTGAACCGCTGGAAACCCACAACGAAAATCGGTGGCCAATCACGAAAGACGGCGAGCCTGCGGGAGAGCTCACGGCGTTCGTTCACTCGCCACGCCTCGAGCGCAACATCGGCTATGCAATGTTGCCTATCGAGCTCACCGACGTAGGCACGACCGTCGACGTCGCGACACCGTTCGGTCACCGGGTCGCCGAGGTATCGACACTCCCCTTCATCGACAAGAACAAGAAGGTCCCCCGCCAGAAGCTGCGGTAGAGCCCACAGTCGTCGGGCCGACACGTGCTGATTGTGCCCAGTCGAGACGTCTCAGCTCGACACGAGTTCGTCCATCGTGGCGAGCGAGGTCGTCAGGCCCGCTGCGGACTCCTCCATGAATGCCTCGGGATCCTCCGGCTCGGGCATGTTGACCTGCATCGTCATGAGTGTGAAACAGTCGCCAACCAGCTTGAAGGTCAGAGTCTGCGTGGTAGGAAGCCCGGTCGGCTGTCCGTCGCCCATCACGAACCACTCGTCAGCATCGAGACGATCGGGTCGATCGATGTTGGTGTAGACGCCATGCCATGCGAAGGAGCCATGTTCGGGGAGCACCATCACGTAGTGGTAGCGGCCGCCTTCTACGGGTTCGGACTCGCACACCGTGATTTCCGATCCTGGCGGAGCGCCAGATGGGAACCAGATGCGAAGGTCGGCGGGGTCGGTGAAGGCCCGGAATATGCGGTCAGGCGGAGCACCGAACACCCTGACGCACTGGTAGGACGAACCGTCGTCGCTCAGCTCGATCCGGGTCGATCCTCGACGCGCATCGAGGGTCGACAGATCGGATGGGAGGGTTTCCTCGGTCATGGATGCTCCTTAGGAGGGTCGGGTGGTGGCGAGACGAGTTCGTCCAATGCGTCGAAACGGGCATGCCAGACGTCCTCGAACGAGCCAAACCAATCGTGGGCCGCCTGCAAACCCCGACCATCGAGGCGGTAGTGGCGGTGTCGGCCATCGGCCCGGGCCGAGACGAGCCCTGCGCCTGCCAAGACCTTCAGGTGCTTCGACACCTGCGGCTGTCTGAGGCCGGAGGCACCAACCAGCTCGGACACCGTCGACTCGCGTCGCTGGTGTAGGAGCTCGAGCAGATACCGACGGTTCGGCTCAGCCACCGCGTCGAGGACTACGTCAGCGTCGACCACGCAGCCACGATATATATTCCTCTAGAGGAATGCAACAGGCTTTCGGTTCGGTCAACAAACCGAGAGGGTCGTCAGCTCCGCGAACTGCTCCATGTACTCCAGATAGGCATCGAAGCTCTCCACTCCAGGTGAGTATTGGACCTCGATGAACACCTCGTCGGCGCCGATCTCCGCGCATCGCCGGGCGTCATCGATGATCTGAGCGACGCTCCCGGAGAACGGCTGACGATCGGGACCATCGGGCAGCTCGCCGACGATGTTGCAGTTGGCTCGAACGATGAGACCGATTTCTGATGGATCTCGGCCAGCCGAGTCAGCCATGGCCCTGATCCCGCCGTACATGGCAGCCATTGCCGGAATCGGAATGCCGGCTGGCGTCCACCCGTCCGCACGCGCCGCGATACGAGCGAGGCCGGCCGGTGAGTAGGCAGCCAGGTACACCGGAGGACGCGGGCGTTGTGCAGGCACCGCCTCGAATACCGACTCTGGCAACGAGATGAACTCACTCTCGTGGGCAACCGTGCCGCCAGCCCAGATCTTGTCGAGAACATCGAGTGAGTCCTCCATCCGTTTGGCTCTGCTGACCCACGGGGTACCGGTCACCTGGTATTCGTCGGGTGACCAACCCAGGCCGAAACCGGCAACGAGGCGCCCGTTCGAGAGGATGTCGATTGTGGTCAACCGGCGAGCGAGCAGCACCGGGTCGTAGATGGGAAGAATCAGCACCGCCGTGCCCAACCGGAGGTTCTTGCTGTGAGCTGCCGCGTAGGTGAGAGTGTCGAGGGCGTCGAGGTTACGGCGCCACATAGGCGACAACGCTCCGTCGCCCGCAGGGAATGGTGCCTGCGGCGCAGTCGGCCACAGGACGCGATCGTTGACCCAGACGCTGTCGTAGCCGAGCGCCTCGGCGCGTCGAGTAGCAGTGAGTATGTGTGCGGGACCACCGAGGGCTCCGACCTGGGGAAGGGTGAATCCGACCTTCATGACTACAACCCCTCAGGCAGCGATGCGGTCGGCGACAGCTTCCAGCGCTGAGGCCGACAGGCTTTCTTCGGCGACCCCCCAGAAGAGGTCGAAGATCTCCGGCGGAGCTCCAACCTTCATGCCCCCCAACGTGGCAGTTCGCTCGGCGAGATTCATAGCGGGAAGCATGTATCGGAGGAACACACACATGTCCGCCGGGGGTACCGAGGTCCGGATGGCCATGGTGATTTCCATCAGTTCCTCGCCAGACGCCGAATCCTGCAGAAGGGGCATTATCTGCTTCTCTTCGACGTCCATATGGACGAGGTAGTCGGCGGTGAATGCCACTACCGCGTCATAAATTGCGTGGGCCTTGTCTTCGCCGACGCAGAGTGCCGCAACCATCGACCGGAGCTCGAGCAGTCTCTGCTCGGAGGTCTCGTGTGCTTCGTCGACGACGCTCACAACCGAGACTGCATGTTCCCTGATCAACGCCCCGAGTGCCGCTCCGTCTTCGTGGCTGTGGTGTGTCTCCAACATCATGTCGACGTCAGCGAACAAGTCCGTGAAGGCTGACACGCTCTCGACATCGGCTGCGTCGAGTGCGCCGGCTGCGCTGACCAGGTCGAATAGCGCCAGTCGCAGACCCTTGTGGACCTCGCGGTACAGGTCTATTCGTACAGGCCGGACGGTCTCCAGGCTTTGGCTCATCACTATCCCCCACGTGTAGTTGGTGACAGTGACCGTACGAACGAGGACATGCGCGTGTCCCCTAGCGAAAGCCGCTTTGATCCTTAACCTACGTACGATTCCGTTGACGGCACGTCAGGCTGGCGGATCGCCGTGTCGGACCAGCGAGAGGTCCCCGTCGACGCTCAGCTGAAGACGGCCACGCCCGACCCGTTCGAGACGAAATGGATCGGAGCGGTCGGCCAAGCGTCGACGCAGAGTCAGGAGCCGGGCCTCGAGGTTGTCGTTTCCGGCCGGCAATCCGACACTCCTATCGAGGCGAATC
>JBPCTU010000292.1:0-2720 GCA_051011515.1 Acidimicrobiales bacterium | reverse complement strand
TTGTGCGTGGCCCCCCCCTCCACGCTGGCAGAACGAAACTTTTCACCCGCTGCAGCCGGGCGAGGCCGACGCTTAGAAGGGGCTTCCGGGTTTCCAGGTCATGAGGATCAACATGACAACGAGCGATAGGTGCAAGACGCCGCTGAGCATGGGTTTCTTGTCGCTCATGTCGGGGAGCTTCAGGTAGGACGGCGGGTACGCGAATGCTGCGGCGGCTACACCGATCAGCCAGACAAGGCCTCCGAAGGCAAGCCAGGTCTGGCCGAAGTCGTAGACGTCGTCGCTCATGCCGACCAGCGCTCCCCCGAACACGCCGGCGAGCAAAAGGGCGGGTGACAGGACAGCACCCGTGATGTCGTCGATGGCCGAAACGTCTTGGCCTGCCTTGGCAGAACGGGTGGCAGCGATCGGCAACAGGAACGCGGCGCCGGTGCCGATGATTATCGAGATGATGTGCAGGAAGTACACCACGTCGTATGGGCCGTCGTTGATGGCTGCTAGCACCATCGGATCTCCTCGTTGGGGTGAGTTCAGGTCTCGTGAATCGACGGCCGAGCGTAGCGTGTGGATGCTTCTGCCAGCGTAAAGCGCGCTCCCGCGCACACTTCACGCTGGCAGAACGCTTGGGCACACCGGCCGACACGCCCGCAACCTGAATCAGAGTCCACCCAGGCGCGAGGGACGAGCGCCGGAATCCCGCCTCTGGCGCAGCCGCAGCTCGCCTGCGGAACAGGAAGGCGCAGCCGCAGCTCGCCTGCGGAAAAGGAGGGCTCAGCATTGTCACTGGTACCTGCTAGAACTACACGTGTGGAATTCGCCGATCCCGAGACCGACCCCGCCGACAGCGTGGCCCAGCCCGCCGAGGGCGAACGGACCGAAACAGCGCCCCGTCAGGCCAACATCGACGTAGATCTCGAAGTCCCAGACCCCGATGGCACTGCCGCCGGCGTCCCCGAATACCTTTCCCCGTCGAGCGCGGGCATGTTCCAGGAATGCCCCCGTCGTTGGAAACATCGATACATCGACCGGCTCCCCGATCCGCCCGGCGAGCCGGCTCTGGCCGGCACATTTGCCCATCGGGTCCTCGAGCTGTTGCTCCAGGAGATCCCCGAGAACCGAACGAAGGACAAGGCAAAACAGCTCGCGAGAGATGTCTGGGGTGAGATCGCCGCAGACACCGACTTCAAGGCTCTTGAACTCACCGAGGACTCGGCCCGGGCTTTCCGATGGAGGAGTTGGCTGGCCATCGAAGGCCTGTGGTCCATCGAGGAGCCCACAGAAGTTGTCGTCGAAGCGACCGAACAAGACATCAGGGTCGAGATTGGCGGGGTGCCATTTCGGGGGATCGTCGATCGAGTCGACCTCGAACACGATGGTCTGGTCATCGCGGACTACAAGTCTGGCAAAGCACCGAGTCAGCGTTTCGAGGACTCGCGCCTGGCACAGGTATTGCTATATGCCGCGGCCGTGGCGCACAGCACCGGGATACGACCAGTCCGGGCACGCTTGTTGTACCTCGACCAGCGCATAGTCGAAGTCGATGTGACTGACGAAAACATCGACGCCGTTGTGGCAACGCTTCAAGACACCTGGAACAACCTTCACCAGGCTTGCAACACGGGTGAGTTCGAAGCATGCACCGGTCCTTTGTGCGCCTGGTGCCCATTTCTGGAGCACTGCCCCGAAGGCCTCGCCGAAGTGAGCGAGCGAGCCGAAGCCGGAAGAGTCCGCCACGACGCTCCGGGACTAGCCCTCATAGCCCAAGCAAGCTGACCAGACCGCGCGAACCGCGCCACCGACGGGCCGATTGAGACAATCTGGGGCGGAAGTTCACTCATGGCGAGCTCGCAAGTCCCGATGGAGACATACCATGTTGAACCGTATGGACGCATCAGGGTCACTTGATCTGGATTCGAGATGAATACGTCCAACGGTGGACTCGGCCGCGGCCTGGCCGCGATTTTCACGCGCACGCCGGACCCCGATGAGAGCTCGCTCAGGCGGCGCTTCATCGATTCCGCGCTCACCAGTCTCAACGGCGAACGCCAGCTACAGCTCTGTGGCTACATACACGACTTGGAAGGCGACCCATCGGTCACCATGCGATCGCCCCAGCTGGAATCGCTCCACCCCACCGAGGCATACCGGCTCTTCGCGGCCATAAGCAATGTCCCCTCGACAAGCGACGGCGCCCATGCCCTCGATCTGGGCTCATCCAAGGCGACCGCTGTCGTCACGCTGTCCGATCGTGCCAATGGCCTGTTCTTCTTCGGAGACCCTTCGATCGACGACGCCGAGGGCCAGAGATTGGTGCAGTTCTGCAGCGTCTACGCCCCAGTGATCCTGGACCACGATCGTCCGTTCGACGACCAGGAGAAGGTCCACCTGGTCCTCGATCAAGCAGCCGCAGAAGTTCACGCCGAAGTCACTGTTGTCGGACGTATAGGCAAAGGATCGGGCGACGACCCTCACTCGGCGGTCGCTAGGGCGGCGATCGCCGCGATCAGCGACGAAGCAGAACTGGTGGAGGTCGGCCAGGTTCGAACCGAGACAGCATCTGCTTTCGTAGTCGCTGTCGGATCCGCAACCGGCGTCGCGACCGGAGCCGCAGACTCGACATCGGGCGACAACATCGCCGTCGCCGTGGCTGCCATCCGAGCGGCACGCGGCCTCTGCCCTTCCAACTGACCGCCCCCACCACGGTCCCCGCAGCACTGAAG
>JBPCTU010000291.1:0-2624 GCA_051011515.1 Acidimicrobiales bacterium | reverse complement strand
TCACTGCACCCGCCCCCGGGGTACGTCAACGACGGAACTGCGGATGGCATGGCTACTCCTCGGGACAGGGGGATGGTGTCTGCTGGTAGTGAGGTCAACAGGCGAATAGCTGCTTGCCTGCGGGACTCCAGTATCTCCGTACAGGTCTCGTAGGCGCACACCGTTTGGCTACCCCGGAGACATGCCGCGGCATCACTATAGGCAAGCCCCCACTTGCATGCAAGTATGCGCTTGCCTATAGTGCAGAGGCGTGGTCGACGTCTTCGATGCACTCAATGCACCGGCCCGCCGGGCGATCTTGGACGTCCTGGTCGGGCGGGACCACCACACCCTGTTCGAGATTTGCGGCCGCCTCGCGGCCGAACATGACATCGAACTCAGCCGACAAGCGATCTCGCAACACCTCGCCGTTCTCGAGGAAGCACAACTCGTTCGCAGCCGGCGAGAGGGCCGCTACAAGTTCCACACCATCGACACAGCCCCGCTGCGGGCGGCGATGGCCCGATGGCTCGATGAGGAGACCAGCCCTCCGGGCCGCGGGGAGAATGGGCAGGCGAACGAGGCGTTGGGTGCGGGCTGAAACATGGGGCTGAGGAGCTGGCGTACGGCGGCCGGCGTCTGACTACGATCACCGATATGGCCCAACCAGCTCAGTTCCAGATTCTCACGCTTCCCGGACTGCCATGGGCCGACTACCGAGCACAGGTCCTCCACGTGGAAGATCTCGGCTTTGACATCGCGGCAGTTCCGGATCACTTCTGCGACTGGGCTAACCCCCCGGCGCCGTGGCTGGAGTGCTGGACGTTGATGGCTGCGCTGGCCGTCGAGACTTCGTCGATCCGCCTCGCAACGAATGTCAGTCAGATCCCGCTCCGCAACCCTGGCGTCCTTGCTCACCAGGCTGTAACGGTCGACCATATTTCGGGTGGTCGCGTGGAGCTGGGCATCGGCACCGGGCTCACCATCGACCCGGGAACCGAAATGATCGGACTCCCGAACTGGTCGAATGGTGAACGCGCCAGTCGATTCGGCGAATACATCGAGCTTCTCGGATTGCTGCTCGCCAAGGAGATCACCACCTACGACGGCGACTACTACTGCGCCGACCAAGCCGTTATGAACCCCTCCTCGCTCCAATCGCCGCGGCTACCACTCGTGGGCGCCGCCCTCGGGCCGAAGATGATGCGCCACACAGCACGCTTCGCCGACGGCTGGAACACCATGAGCTTCTCCCCCGACTTCGAACAACAGCTCACCGAGCTCTCAGAACGCAACGCCAGCATGGACGACCTCTGCGACGAACTGGGCCGAGAGCCAAGCAGTCTCCGTCGAAGCGTCAACCTCTTCGACGCTGCGGCGAGAGCTGCCGGAGGCCGTCTTCGCTACTACGACGACGAAGACCTTGTCGTCCATCTGGTGTCCAGCCTCCGTGACGCCGGCTTCAACGAGTTCGGCCTGTACTACCCCAGTGATGCTTCCCAAGTGGATGCATTCGAGCACATCGCCCGGGACGTCATTCCAAGCCTGCGATGACCCCAACTCGTCAGCGTCGACATCACCTGCGGAGAACCCTCGGCGCAGCAGAGTTGCGGCTCAGCGGACTCGCTGTTCGGGCCTCCGCCGAAAGCTCGCCGGGCATCTAGCCCCGCACGAGTACGAGGCACGTATCGAGCGCTGAGAAACGTTCGGTCGGCGACACTCCGGGATTCTGGCCCGGCTCTGACCGTTGTACCCGAGCACTCGACCCGGGCCACAACAGCCGGTTAAGTAGCGCTGTCACCGTCCGGTTTTGGATGGTGATATCAAGCGGTCCTGAACGATCCAGACGGGTTCCAGGAGATCGAACGAGGCTGGTAGGCGGCGCACGGTACGGGGTTGAGGTTTCAAGCGGGTGTTAGATCTCCAATCGATCGTTCACCCGGGTGAAGGAGGTTGGCGCTATGGACTCAGGTCACCGCCTGGGTGAGAGTAGCTGGTGAGGAGAGCCGACGGGTCAAGCACCGCCACTCCACGAGCACCCGATGGTCGATTGAAGCGGCTCCTGAGTCGGGAAATGTTCGTAGCTGTCGACCCTTTCGGCAGCCACCCCGCGTCCAACGTCTTAGCCATGAAGGAGCAGTGTCGCAATGACAGAGCAACGTGAACCGTCGGGTCCTGAGGACATTCAGGCTGCCCTCGGTGGTGGTGTTCCCATGGGTCGCTGGCGGGAAGGTTTGATGTTTGAGGGCATCAATCCGACACCCGGTCTGGCTAGTGCCTCGAACTGGTTTCCGCGCACCGAGGACCTCGGACCCGACGAGATGCGCATCACGTTCATGGGCACGGCACCGTTCATCCGCCCTGGCCAGATGAACACATCGATCTTCGTCGAGCTGGGCAGCGGGGACAACCTCGTCTTCGATATTGGTGAAGGGTCGGTGGCCAACTACATCTCGGCTGGTGTCGCTCTCAACCAGCTCGACAAGGTATTCATCACCCATCTGCACGTCGATCACTTCGGTGCTCTTCCCTATCTCTACATGTTCGGCGGTTGGGCCGGACGGTGGCACGCACCGTTGCGGGTGATCGGCCCGTCCGGTCGGACGCCAGAGTTCGGGACAGCGCACATGGTCGAAGGGATGAAG
>JBPCTU010000290.1:0-2692 GCA_051011515.1 Acidimicrobiales bacterium | reverse complement strand
GGCTTCGCTCGTCTGGTTCACGTTGATGTCCCACTCACAGGATGTCACGGCCTGCTGGAGTGATGGGGTTTTTCGCTCTAGAAGCGCTACGCCTACGACGTCGAGCCCCGGAGGGAGGGCTTCGCTGAGCAAAGTCGGTAGCTCGACCAATTCGAACGCCATTGGACGCCCGTCATCGAGTTGAATGTCAATGTACTCCCCATCGGACTCACTTCCGGTCGGTAGCGCCAGACCAAAGGCAATTCGTGGGCGGGGAGAAAACCCTTCGCTGTACACCATCGGCACACCGGCAACCCTTAGTGAGCGTTCCCAGACCCGGGCGATGTCTCGATGGCTGGCGAATCGGACCTTGCCATACTTGGTGAACTTGAGCCGAACCTGAATCACGAAGCTGGACCTGGTGGAGCTGACAACAGTTGGACAGGGACCTCGCCACCCACGCTGAGGTCCTGGCCTGTGCCCTGAGATCCCCCCGAAGGTGGCGTCGCCGACGCAACAACATGTTCAATGCCATACCCGGTGCAAGCCCCACAGTCGTAACAAGGAGTCCACCGGCAGTCCTCGAGTCCAACCTCGTTCAAGGCGTCACGCCAGTCCTGCCAGAGAAAGTCTTTGTGTAAGCCTGCGTTGAGATGTTCCCAGGGAAGAACCTCTGGTTCAGTCCGGTGGCGGTACGTGTACCACTCGATGTCGAGCTCGTGGTCAGCCATTGCTCTGAGCCAGCGGTCCTGATCGAAGTGTTCGGACCATTCCTGGAACGTGCCGCCCTCGCGCCATACCTGCTCGAGCACTGGCCCCAACCGCCGATCGCCGCGGCTGAACAACCCTTCGATCAGGGTGGCCTTGGGATCGTGCCATTTCAGCTGAACGCCCTTCATGCGCCGCGTCTGGTCCTTTAGCAGGTGAATCTTGCGGTACAGCTCTTCGGTGGTGTTCTGACCGAACCACTGGAACGGTGTGAACGGCTTGGGGACGAATCCGCCGACACTGGCCGTGACCGATGCGCTGCTGTTGTGCTGTTTGCCGATCTTGACGCAGTTGTTGGCCAACTCCCCGATGCCCAAGGTGTCGACGTCGGTCTCGGTGGGTAATCCGGTCAAGAAGTAGAGCTTGACCCGGCGCCATCCTTGGCTGAATGCAGACTCGACCGCCCCGTACAAGTCTTCTTCACGGATCAACTTGTTGATGACCTGTCGCATCCTCCAGGTCCCGGCCTCTGGTGCGAACGTGAGCCCGGTCCGTCGAGCCTGTTGAATGCTTGCAGCGATACCTACGGTGAACGCATCGACTCGTAGGCTCGGCAGTGATATCGACACCTGGCCGCAGTTCGCCGGATCGTTCACCGTGTCGGCGACGACATGATCGATGTTGCTGAAGTCCGCCGTGCTGAGAGAAGTGAGGGCAACCTCGTCATAGCCAGATCGGGCCAACCCGTCCTGGATCATCGTTCGGACCTGCTCGGCCGGCCGTTCCCTGACCGGCCTCGTGATCATCCCGGCTTGGCAGAACCGGCAGCCCCGGGTGCAGCCGCGGAAGACTTCGACGTTGAGTCGGTCGTGCACTACCTCGGTGAGTGGAATCAGCTGGTGCTTGGGGTACTGCCAGGCTCCCAGATCGGCGATCGTCCGTTTCTCGACCAAGGCCGGTACATCGGGGTGGCGGGGTTCGATGGAAACGAGATCGGCGCCATCGAAGACGGCGTTGTACATGCTCGGGACGTACACACCCTCAACACCTGCCAGCTGGCGCAGGATGGTTTCTCGCGAGCCTTCGGGTTTGTTCGCCTTTTTCCATTCCGCGACGAAGGCGCTGATCTCGCCCACAACTTCCTCTCCGTCACCGAGCACGAAGAAGTCGACAAAGTCGGCGAGGGGTTCAGGATTGAAGGTGCAATGACCGCCGGCCCCGACCAGGAGGTCATCGGGTCGTCGCTCTACAGCCCGGACGGGGCACCCTGCGAGGTCAATGCAGTTCAGCACGTTCGTGTATACGAGTTCGGCCGAGAGATTGAACGCCAGGATGTCGAACTCAGTCGCCGGTCGGTGGGAATCGACACTGAACAACGGAAGGCGCGCAGCCCTCATCTCGCCCTCCAGGTCTCCCCAGGGTGCGTAGGTCCGCTCAGCAACGGCGTCATCTCGCTCGTTGAGGATCTCGTAAAGGATCTGTAGGCCCTGGTTCGGCAGCCCGACCTCGTAGGTGTCTGGATACCCCAGCAGCCATGCAGCCTTGTGGCGGGCATGTGTAGGTGTCTGGTGACCGCCCTCGAGGCCGATGTAACGCGCCGGCTTCTGAACTCGGGGCAAGACGGCCTCGAGGTCGGGCCAGATCGATGTCATGGGCGCATGTTACCGGCTCGGTTGCCACCCAATTGACTGCGCTGGCTGTGGGCCACAAAGGCGACGCAGGCGATGCCGTCAGTTGCGGACGACGTAGCGCCGCATGTGGACGTTGAGCACAAGGCCAACGGCGACAAAGGTCGTCAGAGCCGACGATCCCCCATAAGACAGAAATGGAGCTGGGATACCCGTAATGGGCATTATCCCGGTGGTCATGCCGACGGACTGGAACATCTGGAACACGATCATCGTCATGACCCCGACACAGATGAGCGTGCCGAACGTGTCCGCTGACTTCTTCGCTGTTCTCCATACCCGCCACACGATCATGCCGAACAGGCCCAACGCGACAG
>JBPCTU010000289.1:0-2676 GCA_051011515.1 Acidimicrobiales bacterium | reverse complement strand
GGTCGATGGGTTCGCGTTTCAGGACCACAGCGCCCAGGGTGGTGCGGAGCTCGGCGGCGATGGACTTGGTGCTTGGGTCCCACTCGATCACGCGCGTCCTTTCGAACAACGAACCCAGAGCCTCTTCGAGTTGGAAGCGGTCGAGTGCCGCGGCCAGTCGGATGACACTTCGAGCGGGATCGCCGTCGACGTCGGGGACGACCAGCAGCTCGGAGCCGACCAGCGACTCGCTCGGCCTCAGTGCCGCACCACGACCTGAGCTGAGGAGATAGGCGTCGGAGTCGTTCCGCTTGAGGCCAATCCGATCTGGATACGCCATCGCCAACAGCGGCCCAGCCGCCTCGACCTGGTGTTGTTTCCATTCAACTCCGAGCCTCGATGCAAGGCGGCGGGCCTCGGCTCGTGCGCGGCCCTGGGCAGAGCCACTGTGGCGGGTGTCATTGCGCATTGCCCTGACGCGGTCGGTGATATCGGCGGAGTCCGGATTACTCGTAACCCGACTCGTCAGCAACGCTGCAAGTTCGCAACCCAATGCGCCGCGGCCCGTCTCCGCGGCTCTGAGGAGCATGTGCGCCAGCCGCGGCTCCACCCCCAGGTTTCGCATCGCCTGGCCGTGTGGCGTGGGCCGGTCGTCGTCGTCCATGGCTCCGAGCGAGCGGAGGAGCTTCGCTGATTCGTTCAACAGATGTGCGGGCGGGCTGTCCAACCACCTGAGCTCGGTGGCCGAGGCGCCCCAGCACGCAAGCTGGAGCTGAAGCGCCGATAGATCCACGCTGAGGATCTCGGGTTTCTCGAACGCTTCGAGGTGCCGGTTCTCGGATTCGTCCCAGAGCCGGTAACAAGCGCCGGGACCCAGCCGACCCGCCCGGCCTCGACGTTGATCAGCTGACGCTCGCGAAACTCGCACTGTTTCCAAGCGAGTCAAACCAGTGCGGGAGTCGAGGCGCGGCGCACGACGTCGGCCGCTGTCGACGACAACCCCGACACCTTCGATCGTGAGGCTGGTCTCGGCGATATCGGTCGCAAGAATCACCTTCCGCTGCCCGCGGGGGTCAGGGCGCAACGCAACTTCTTGATCGGCTGCCGGAAGAGCGGAGAAGAGAGGTGTGATCAGGGCCTCGTGTCCCAGTTGCGTCCTGAGCTGTTGTCCCGCCCGCTCGATCCAACGTGCCCCGGGGAGAAACGCCAGTACATCGGTGTCGTGGTCGGACCAGATCTCCGAGACCACGGTGGCCAGGTGGGTTTCCAAAGCCATGTCGCTCACCCGGGGTCGGTACTCAGTGGTGACCACATGTGAAAACCCCTCGCTCTGTACAACAGGCGCCTGGTCCAACAACTGGGCTAGCCGAGAACCCTCCAACGTGGCGGACATGACAAGGATTCGGAGCTCGGGCCTGAGCGCCGACTGCACCTCGATGCACAGCGCCAACCCGAGGTCGGCGTGGATACTCCGCTCATGGAACTCGTCGAAGATGACAACCCCCACATCACTGAGCGAGGGGTCGGTCTGCAACATGTTCGTCAACACCCCCTCGGTCACGACTTCGATGCGGGTTTGGGGCCCCACCTTGGTGTCGTCGCGCATTCTGTAGCCGACGACTCCACCGACATGAGTGCCCAACAGTTCAGCCAAGCGAGTCGCGGCCGATCTCGCCGCTACCCGGCGGGGTTCGAGCATCACGACCCTTTGGTCACCGAGCCATGACGCCTCCCGCAGCAACAGCGGTACCCGGGTTGTCTTCCCGGCACCGGGCGGCGCCTGGAGCACGGCGCTCACTCCCGTTTCCAACACAGTCGTCAGCTCTGGGAGGACATCGTCGATTGGCAGCTTCGCATCGATGTTTATGCGCCGACAGTAGCGGTGGAGCGCGGTCAGCGAGCCACCGGCGCTGAAGTATCGTCGAGCCTATGGATGCGGCGACTTCGGGTGAGGTGAAGAGCACCGACCTTCAGACGAAGAGGCAGGTCGCGCGAGTATTCGTCGCCTACGCCTCACCGCGGACGATTCTCTCCGCGGTCGCCATCGCAATCACCGTCCGCGTGTTGCTGTGGGGCTGGTCCTATGCCGACGTTGTTGTAGTTGCCGCCACGCTGGCGCTCACCGGAATCGTCGAGTGGGTCATCCACGAACATCTACTCCATGCCCCAGAGGACTCCGTGACCACGCGGCGACTGGGGACCGGGATCGGCCACCGCCGCCACCACCTCGATCCGGCCGATCTCGAATGGGTGCTCCTGGGCGGGCTCGACGCAGCGGTCTTCGTCGTCCTGCTGGCGCTCTTCACAGCCCTTTGGGCAGTCCCGCTGTTGTGGCTCCTGGGCACCCCGATCCTGCTCCCGTATCTGAGCGCGCTCACCGCGGCTTACCTCGCGTTGGCCAACTACGAGTGGACCCACCTACTTGTTCACACGCGATATCGCCCCCGAACGCCCTACTACAGGCGCCTTCGCCGCAATCACGGCCTGCATCACTACCGCAACGAGCACTATTGGTTGGGCGTAACCTCCAATTTGGGTGACCGACTGCTCCGCACCTACCCGGACAACAAGACCCAGGTGCCCCTGTCGGCAACAGCGCGGACGCTCGATCAGATCCCCGACTGACAGCAGCACCCATCAACTGGGCCGTCAGGTCTGTTGAGTCATTTCGTCGAGGAGCGACGCACACGCGTGTAC
>JBPCTU010000288.1:0-2814 GCA_051011515.1 Acidimicrobiales bacterium | reverse complement strand
GATGATCTCGGGTCGGCTGACCAGCGCGCGGGCCACGGCTACTCGTTGCTGCTGACCCCCCGAGAGCTCGTCGGGGCGGTGATGGAGGCGGTCGCCCAGCAGCAGGCTCTCGATCACCTGCCCGGTCCAGGCCTCGTCCGGCTCGTTACCTCCGAGCAGGAGTGGCAACAGGATGTTCTCCTCGGCGGTCAGTGTGGGCACCAGGTTGAAGGCCTGGAAGATGAAACCCATCCGTTCACGGCGGAGGAGTGTGAGCTCGCGATCGGAGAGTTTCGCAAGGTCGGTGTTGCCCATTCGAACGGCGCCCTCGTTGAAGTCGTCGAGGCCGGCCATGCAGTGCAACAGCGTGGACTTGCCCGATCCGGAGGGACCCATGATGGCGGTCAGCCGACCGGCCTCGAAACCGATGTCGACGTGGTCCAGAGCAATCACCGTGGTCTCGCCTTCGCCGTAGACCTTGGTGAGGCCGACGGCGGTGGCAGCCATCGGCTTGGATGGCTGCGAGCCCGGTCCTCCGTGCTCCTGTTCCTGGGCAATCTCGGACATGCGAACCCCAAACACTCGAAACGTCACGTGAGCTGACCATGCTGAGGTCAGCTGTGGCAGGGCCCAAGGTCCTCAGGTTCGATCAGCCTTGGGGGTGTACGTTGACATAAAGTACGAATGTACGTACAATCAGACATGTGATTGCACGTCTGCTTCCGATCGCCAGGTGGGCACCTACCTACGACGGCAAGAACCTGCGCCCAGATCTGGCCGCCGGCGTGACCGTCGGAGCGATGTTGGTCCCCCAGGCAATGGCCTATGCGCTGCTTGCCGGTCTGCCTCCAGAGGTCGGTCTCTATGCGGCGACTGTGCCGCTCCTCGTCTATGCCGTATTCGGCACATCGCGACAGCTGGCAGTGGGGCCCGTTGCGATCGTTTCGTTGTTGACGGCCTCTGCTTTGGCTCCGCTGGTGGAGGAAGGCAGCGGCGCTTACCTGGCCGCAGCGGCGCTGCTGGCCTTGATGGTCGGCGTCATCCACATCGGACTGGGGATCGCACGACTGGGCTACCTCGTCAACTTCCTTTCACATTCTGTGCTTGTCGGGTTCACGGCCGCTGCCGCCATCATCATTGGGTTCTCGCAGGTCAAGCACGTGCTGGGAATCTCGGTCGAGCGCCAGGACCACTTCTACGAGACCGTGGCCGAGGTCGGAAACCATCTCGGCGACACCAACGCCGCAACTCTCGCCATCGGCGTGATGTCCCTCATCGCGTTGTTCGGGCTCAAACGGCTGATCCCCCGAGTGCCGGGCGCGCTGGTCGTGGTGCTTGGTTCGATCCTCGCTGTGGAGGCGTTCAACCTCGAGTCGCGAGGTGTGAGGGTCGTAGGCGACATCCCTGATTCACTCCCGGCTTTCGGGATGCCCGAGGTAAGCGGATCCGTCGTTGGCGATCTTGTTGTGACGGCGTTCGTCATCACGCTCGTCGGATTCATGGAGTCGATCGCCGTGGCCAAGGTGTACGCCCGCCGCCACCGGTACACGCTCGAGCCCAACCAGGAGTTGGTCGGACTCGGTGCCGCCAACTTGGCCTCAGGCCTCTTCGGTGGTTATCCGGTGACCGGCGGCTTCTCCCGTACCGCCGTCAATGACTCGGCCGGCGCTCGGACCCCCCTGGCGTCGGTGTTCACCGCCGTCATCGTCTTGGCCACAATCGCATTCTTCACTCCGCTCCTGTCTTCCCTCCCTTATGCGGCGCTCGGCGCCATCATCATCGCTGCGGTGATCGGTCTGATCGACGTTGCGGAGATGCGGCACATCGCCAAAGTGAAGCGCAGCGACCTCATCGGCCTGTCGGTGGCGTTCGTGGCGACTCTTGCTCTGGGGATCGAGCTCGGGATCGGCGTGGCTGTCGTGGCGTCGATGCTCGTCGTGTTCGCCCGCATGTCAATGCCACACAGCGCTGTGCTCGGCCACGTCGCTGGCACCACGAGCTATCGAAACGTGGAGCGATTTCCTGAGGTCGAGACCATCGAGGGTGTTCGAATCGTCCGCGTCGATGCCGCGTTGTCCTTTGTCAATGCCTCGAACATCAAGGCTCTCCTTCTCGCCGAAGCCGATCGCTTCGACGCCGCACCCCGGGCTCTGGTTCTGGACGCCTCAGGCATCAACGACATCGACGCGACCGGCGCCGACATGCTTCTAGACCTGCTGCCGGACCTCGATCACAAGGGCGTTACGTTCCACATGAGTGGCGTGAAGGGCCCCGTGCGCGACGTCCTACGTCGCGCTGGGATCTGGGACCAGCTCACTGGTCGAATTCACGCCTCGACACACGATGCCCTCGAGGTCATCGGCAACGGCGGATTGTCGACCGGCGACCCGCGTCGGTCTGGTGTCGACGAACGCAGCAGCGACGACAGCCACGGCTCGACTCCGGAGGCGCTACCACTCCCCTCAACCCGATCCAGCCCCCTACCCACTCACTGAACCAATGGAGACGATCATGAGCACAACTCCCACAATGCCGATTACAACCGCTGACCTCAGGACACTTCGCCTCGAGAACCCCGATCTCCGAGTAATCGATGTTCGTACTGGTGGCGAGTTCGAAACAGTCCACATCCCCGGGTCCCACAACATTCCGTTGGACACGCTGGGGGAGCATGCCGACGAGCTGGCAGCGATCGACCACTCGGTTGTGCTTGTCTGCCAGTCGGGCGCGCGAGCAAATCAGGCGCGCGCGAAACTCGACAGTGCCGGCAAGACCGGCCTGTACGTCCGGGAGGGCGGCATGGCTGCGTGGCAGGGAGGAGGTGGCGATGTCGCC
>JBPCTU010000287.1:0-3461 GCA_051011515.1 Acidimicrobiales bacterium | reverse complement strand
CCATGAACGTGGAGATCGAGATTCGCGACGGTCTCATCACACGCTGGTTCAACCTGTTTCCTGGCGGGCCCGGCTACGACGACCGGAGGGATCTGCACCGATTCCTCTGGACGAGCGCGGGGGAGTCGCTGGACAGGGACCTCCAAGCGTGCCTCGATATTCAGTTGAACGATCCCGGGTGCGTTGAGACCGTCGCCCCATACCTCGACGAGTTCAGGGCGATGCGCGCTGCTGAATCCTGACGAACGGATGATGTTGCGCGATTCACCAGTGGCGTCAGGCAGATTCGTGGAGAGTGCGATGCGAGGTGCGTGTACTGTGGCGAGATGTTCATTGACAGTGTTACAGGCCCGCTCAGCGACTGGGAAGCTGTCAAGCACCACAGCAAACTGATCACCGAGCCACCCGACGGCTTACTCGCTTGTGTGGTCCTTCCCGAAGGTGACGGTGAGATGCGGGCCATCACCGTTTGGGAGACCCCAGGACAACGCGGCGACTGGGCGGCGCGAGTCATGATGCCGCTGTTCGAGTCCGGTGTTCTCGACGGGCTCACGACCAGCCCGGCCCCAATCGAACCGATTGACCTGTACGTGCGCCGCTAGCGCCCCCGCCGGCCATAGCCCGAATTCGTCGACATAACATCCCCGAGGTCCTGTTGATGGGGTGCGTGGCAGGTACTCAGACGATTGCCCGTGGGCAAGCGCTGACTCAGAGCGAGTGGCGTGCGTTGCCCGTTTGGGCGACCCAAGAAACTGAGGTGACGGGTGATGACCGGAAGAGAGAGGCGAGTCGTTCTACTGGCCGATTCGCAGACGCACATGATGCCGGCGCTGGCGTGTGTCATGGCGGAGAAGGGTCATGACTTCGTCCTCGGCGACGCCATGGACGGCCTCGCTGGAGAACTCAGTGGGATGGGTGCGGGCGTCGAAGTGGTCGATGGTGCGGAAGACCAGACGAAGGCCGACACTATTCAGAAGCTCGTGGACCGCGCCCAGGATGCCTTCGGTGGTTTCGACGCGGCTTGCATCCGCACTGGCGCCCATGGAACCGGCACAATCCTCGAGTCAACACCCGAGGACTGCCAGATCCAGTACGAGGGCAACTACCGGTCGGTCTTCTACGCCCTCAAGGCGCTGCTACCCCCGCTCGTGGAGCAAGGGTCGGGACAGGTCGTCATCAACACGAGCGCTTCCGCAATCCGGCCCCAGGCATTCGACGCTTTGTACGCATCTCTCCGCGCCGGAGCCAATGCCCTCGTGCGCTCGGCTGCGGCGGAGGTCGCCCCCCACGGCGTCACCGTGCCTGTAGGGACTCGAGCAACTCCGAGCTCTATCGCAAGGAGCTCTCAGGGATGATCCTCTGCACGCCTTCGACGGTCGGATCGACCATGGGTGGCATGACGCTGATGGGGATGAGCTCGATCGGCGTCGGCCCCAAGGCCCTCTTGTTCTCGCACCCGATCGACACCCTGACTGCGGCCGGCGTGGTCATGGCGGATATCTGGAAGGACGAACGGATGGTGACAGTCGACATGCTCGGCGACGAGTTCTTGGAAACCGTGCAGATGGGCGATCCGATAGCCATCCACGAGGACGGAACGGTCGAGGTCGGCTGAGCGACAGCTCCTGAGCAGACCGCCGCTCGACGGACGTTTGGTCGCTAGGTCGGAGCGTTTTCGATGGCGGCAATGGCGGCGTTGAGTTCCTGGCGACGTTGCTCGGCGGTCTGAGACGCGTTGTCGTTCAGCGACGGGTCGGGGGCTTGACCGGAGTCGGTTCGTATAGCCACCAACGCCTGTAGGGCACCGCGCAGCGCGGCAAGCGCTTGGGCGAGCGTGCCGAGGGCGACGTTCAGCTGTTCTTCGCCCGACCCACTGCGCAGGGTGGCCACCTTCTGTTCCAGGTCGACCATCCGGCCGCTGGTGGAAGCCCAGGCCATTTGGAGCTGACCCGGATCGGTGACCCGAAGGATCTCCACCGAACCCTGATCGGCAACCCAACGACTGGATCCGACGATGTCAGCCAGTTGGCTGCCCAGAGCGGCATTGGCGGCCGCGTTCTGGCGCGAGCGGCGGCCGACGGCCGCGACGATTGCGATAACGATGGCGATGATTGCCACAGAGATAAGAGCTATAAGCAACCAGTCTTCGCTGGAGAGACCGTCATCGGACTCCTCAGGTGTCGGTTCGGAGGTTGCCTCCGCGGGGGGAGCCGTTGTCTCGGGAGGTGCAGTCGTCTCGGGAGGTGCAGTCGTGTCGGGAGGTGCAGTTGTCTCGGGCGGACCCGCAGGTTCTTCGGGTTCGGCAGGCTCGGCTGGCTCTTCGGGCGGGACTGTTTGCTCGGGCCCTTCGGGTCCCTCGCCCTCGCCGGGGGTCCCATCGCTTCCGCAGCCGGCTGCGAGGAACAGGATGCTCAGTGCGACTACGAGTACGGCGACCAGATGGCCGCGGCCTCTCAATGATCGATTCGCCATCTGGGGTTGACCCGCTTTCGTAGTCGCAGCGAGCGACGGTAGCAGCAGCGGACTGGTTATCCCCGAACCGATCAGTACTCCATATCGTTCTCGTCGTACCGCGATAGCCCGTATAGAACCAGCGTTGACAGGATCACCCCGACAAGGGCGCTGACCGGTTGGGCGAACAGCCAGAACAGATTGACGATGATCCCGAAGACACCTGCGAGCATCCCGATGAGCCAGGCCCAGCCGCGCCGGTAGAACAGACCGATTCCGGCTGCCAGGATGATGATCCCCGATATGAGCCAGATCCAGCCCCAAACTGCCAGATCGCTCGAGTAGTAGAGGGTGTCGACGGCTGTGTCCTTGTTGTCCAACGACCAGAGCCCGTCCAGGACCAGCTTCACGCCGACGATCACAAGCATGATCCCCGAGTAGGTGAGCCACCCCCGTCCTACGCCGCCTTTTCGAGTTGTCGTCATCCTGCCTCCATGGCGCTCAAGCTATGGGTTTCGAGTTCAGTTAGTCCAACCGGTGGAGGTTCGCCGGGACGGATTAGAGTTGCTCGCCTCATGACGAAGGAGCCCCAGTGATCGAAGATCTGGTGTTCCGACTGAGCTTCGGTCAGGAGTTCCGCGACAAGATCGACAAGATGGCCATCGAGACCTGTCCGGAGTGACCTCATGACGGTAGAACCCCGGCACGGGTTCCAGATCTTCTCCGCGCCTTCAGATGCTGCGCGCATTCGCCGCTCGGCCGATGCGGTCCTTGCCGTTCTCACCGCATCGCTGACAGTTCTTCTCGTCATCTTGGTCGGCGAGGGCAGCGCCTTCGACGATGCCTGGCAGGACATGGTTGTGGAGCTGCCGGGTTGGGTGCTGTGGATGACCCAGGCGGCCTACCTCGTAGGCATTGCCTACGGCGCGATTCTGCTGGTCGGTGTCGGCCTTTTTGCGCATCGCCGCTTGGAGTTGGTGCGCGATCTGCTCTTGAGCGCAGCCCTTGCC
>JBPCTU010000286.1:0-3219 GCA_051011515.1 Acidimicrobiales bacterium | reverse complement strand
GACAGGCCACTTCCTGCTCGGTGGAGCCGTCATCTCGATCGTGGTCGGCCTCAAGAGTCAGTTCCGTGGCGTGGTGGCCCTTCCCCAGGACACACCTACCGCTGTGCTGGCTGTGGTCGTCGTGTCGCTGGTCTCGGCCCCGGATGAGACGGCCACATCGGAGGAGCTGTTCGCCACCATCCTCGCGATGATCGTCATCTCGACACTGTCCATCGGCCTGATCTTCTGGCTGGTAGGCCGCTACCGGCTGGCAGTCCTGGGCCAGTACGTTCCTTATCCCGTCGTTGCCGGGTTCCTGGCCGCAACCGGATGGCTCTTGTTCAAGAGTTCGTTTGCCGTCATGGCCGGAGTCGCATTCGACTTCGGCGACCTCGAGTCGTGGTGGAGTGTTCGCGAGTTGTGGCTTCCTGGCGTCGTCATGGCAGTCGTCCTGTTCATCCTCACCCAGACGTTCGCGAGCGGATTCATAGTCCCGGTCGTAGTGGCGTGCAGCACGATCGGTTATCACATCGTTCGGATTGCAGGCGGCACGTCGCGCGACGAGGCCATTGCCGACGGCTGGCTACTGGAGCCGCTGCCGAACGAACCGCTGGTCGAAGCCGTCGATCCGGCAGATGTTCAGTGGTCGGCAATCACCGACGAAGCGTTCGGTCTCGCCACCGTGGCGATCGTCGCCCTCATCGGAGTCCTATTGAATCTGACCGCCCTCGGCTCGACGCTCGACCAGGAGACCGACGTCGACCGTGAAATGCGAATCGCCGGTCTTTCGAATGTTGGCGCTGCAGCATTCGGGAGCATTGTCGGGTTTCACTATGTGAGTCTCTCGACGCTCGGTCGGAGCATGCGTGGCAACGGTCGCCTGGTTGGCGTGGTCGTCGGCTTGTGTTGTCTCACGGCTGCGCTCGTTGGGGCGGGAGCGCTGGCCTTCGTGCCCCAGTTCGTCCTCGGCGGAATGATCTTGTTCATCGGGCTTCAGTTTCTCTACGACTGGCTGTTTCTGAGCGCCCGTTCTCTCACCCTCATCGACACCTCGATCATCGTCGGAATCATCGCCGTTGTAGAGCTGGTCGGGTTTCTCGAAGGCATAGTCGTCGGGCTTTTGGCGACGATCATCCACTTCGTCGTCACCTACAGCAAGGCGGGTGCCATCAGAAACACGTTCACCGGCCAGGAGATGCACAGCCCAGTCGAACGCTCGACTGCTCAGCGGGTAGCGTTGTCTCGAGACGAGTCAGGCATCGTGCTCATGAAGCTCCAGGGGCACGTCTTCTTCGCGAGTACGGTCGGGTTGGTAGACGCCGTGAAGGACCGGCTCGCCGGCCCTGATGACCCAGTCACGCATCTCGTCCTGGACTTCGAGCACGTGACCGGAGTCGACTCGTCCGGCTTCCAGGGGTTCTCCAAGCTGGACCGACTCACAGAGCGGAGCTCCGTTCAACTGAGCTACGCCGCCGTGAGCGACCAGATCGCCGCGGAGTTCGAACGAAGAGCGACGCCGACAAACGGCTTGCTCATCCGGAGATACCACTCAGCCGAGGACGCTTTGGAGGCAGCGGAGGACGACCTGTTGGAGCGGGCCGGCCTAGACCCCGATGACGAAGAGTTCTCTCTCGACTACACACTGCGCGAGATGTTCCCCGACCAGGCGCACTTGAACATCTTCACGTCGCTGTTGACATCGGTCCAGGTCAGCGCCGGCGAGATCCTCGACACCTCCGTACATGGCGCGAACCTCGACTTCGTCGAGAGTGGTCGACTGACCATCTGGAGTTCGAGCGAGCCGCGAACACGTATCCGTCGCGCCGGACCGGGGTCGGTGCTCGGTATCGCCTCGTTCTTCAAGCACGGCGGGCCGAGCTCGCTGGTGCAGATCCGCGCCGACACAGACTGCACGGTCCGACGGCTTACGACCGACCAGTACTTCCGGCTAGCGGCCGGGTACCCCGAAGTCGCGGCGTCCCTTCAACGCCATGCACTGGTCACGATCTCCGATCGGTTCGCGGACCTGATCACATCGTTCGAGGTCGTGATGCGAGGCAAGGCATGAGGAGTCGGTCGAGAGCCGTCCTACTGCGCGAAGTCAACGACCGCTCCAGATCGCGGCCAAGGCAGCTCGTGTAGCTCGAGGTATCCCTTGAGCGCCGTGGCTGCGTAGAGAAGGCCTTTGATCTTCGTTGGAACCGGCACCCGCATGTTGGCAAATCTCAGACCAGCGGCCACACGAGCCAGAATCATCTGACTCTCCATGTAGCTCGTGCGATTCTCCTCGTGATCGGCAACCCAGGTCTGCTGGCCTTGTCGGATGGCCTCCACGACGCGCATCACGCCGACGTCCTCGGCCGAGGTCGCTGGACCCTCGAACGCAGCCTGGAGCACCTCCAACCAGCGGCCAGGATCCACGTCGGCACGAGCCCTCAAGAGGTAGGAGAGCTCCAGGTAGGCCTGATCGAAGAACAAGAAGCCGTCCTCTTCGTAGAACGCCAGATCGATCAAGAAGTAGTCGGAGACATCGCTACGCCGAACTCTCGTCAAGAGATTGTGTCCGTGGAGGTCGCCATGTGTGTTGCCGGCGACCGCCCGGATCGGCGGGCCGGAGGGGCTCTCCCCGCGGGCGAATACGACTGGATTCGGGTACCAATCACCGTCGTGCAGCAGTGTCTGCTCGTGTGGGTCCACGTTGAACGTCTCGGTCAACAGAACATCCATTCGACTCACGCCAGGCTCGAGCCTCTCGCCCAACCAATTCTCGAAGAGCGCGGGTGCCTCGATCATCCCCGGAACCAACTGGTAGCCAGAGTTCCAACTCTCGAGCACGTCGTTCGACACTCGCCGGGCAGTCTCCACCTGGTCATCGAACGTGAGGTGGAACCAAACCGAGCAGTACTCGAGACCACCGGCTGCGATGGTCAACAGGCTCGCGGTCTGCTCCTTGTCCTTGAGGGTGTGAACAAGGCGTGGGATGTGGGCCTCCGCATATTCCGCGGCATTAGCGATCGCCTTCCGATGAAGTTCGGGCTCGACTTGGTCGTCCTTCACATCGTCTTCGGGGATCTCGAGCTTCAGAATTGCTTGACCACTGAAGTCCCGGCAATCGATGTCGACCACGATTACCCGAGCCCCGGACTTCCCACTGAGCACCCGGGTCAGGTAGAGATCGTCGATCGACCACTCTCGCTTCAGCACGGGCAACATAGACGCGAACTCCCCGGGGAACGCGAC
>JBPCTU010000285.1:0-3225 GCA_051011515.1 Acidimicrobiales bacterium | reverse complement strand
GCGGGTTACGCGTTGACGACCGATGTCAACGGCTATCGCCAGGAGGGGTTCGGTCGCTTCGACAAGAACGTGCTGCGGGGTCGTCGGTTGAGTGCAGCCCGCGCCTACCTGCACCCAGTGATGGACCGGCCCAACCTCACCGTGTTGACCTGGGCGCAGGTGAACCGAATCGTTTTCGAAGGCACTCGCGCCGTGGGTGTCGAATACCGGAAGGGTCCCAAGACCTCGGTCGTGCGGGGTGGCGAGATCATCTGCTGCGGCGGGGCATTCAATTCTCCGCAGTTGCTGCAACTCTCGGGTGTCGGCGAGCCCGAACACCTCGGCGGGTTGGGCATACCGGTGGTTTCGGACCTTGCCGGAGTTGGCGAGAACCTCCAGGACCATTTGGAGGTCTATATCCAGCACTCGTGTACCGAACCTGTTTCGATGCAGCCGTACCTGGCCAAGTGGCGAGCGCCCTTCATCGGGCTTCAGTGGTTGTTCAGACGGGGCCCCGCTGCCACGAATCACTTCGAGGCTGGCGCATTCGTGCGGAGCAACGACGTTGTCGACTACCCGAATCTCATGATGCACTTTCTCCCCATCGCCGTCCGCTATGACGGTTCGTCGCCGGCGGGGAACCATGGCTACCAGGTGCACGTCGGGCCCATGTACAGCGATGTTCGGGGCACGGTGAAGATAGTTTCGACGAACCCCCGCCAACACCCCGCCATCTTGTTCAACTACTTGTCGACCGAAAACGATCGTCGCGAGTGGGTAGAAGCCATACGAACTGTGCGCCGCATACTGGCCCAGCCGGCCTTTGCTGGCTACGACGGAGGCGAGGTGTCACCCGGCTCCCGGGTCGAAAGTGACCAGGAGATCATCGATTGGGTGGCGCGAGATGCCGAGACCGCTCTTCATCCTTCCTGTACGGCCCGGATGGGTATCGACGAGATGTCGGTGGTGTCTCCCGATTCGTTGCGGGTGTTCGGTGTGGACGGGTTGCGGGTGGTCGACGCATCGGTGATGCCTGCGGTCACCAACGGCAACATCTATGCCCCGACAATGATGATCGCCGAGCGGGCAGCCGATCTCATCCTCGGAAACACCCTGTTGGCCCCGGACTACACCGACGTATACCGCTCGCCGGCCGGGTCATCCACCGAGCCGAGTCCATGACCGTGCCCTGAGCCGAGCAGGCACCGCCATTACACTCAGGCGGTCGTGGTCGGACCCGAGAGGAACCCTTGAACCTGCTCGTCGTCTTGTTCCTAATTGCGATAGTTGCAATCGGGTATGGGCTGACGCTGCTCCTGGATCTCGAACTGACCGTCGAGGAGCGCGTGCTGTACGGGGTTGTCGTCGGCACGGTTGTGGTGACGCTGGTCGGCTTCGTATTCGGCTGGTGGGCCGGTATGAGTCGAGGCACCGTGATCGCGACGACGTTGTTCTGTGTGGGCTTGAGCGGCCCGGGTTGGACACGTAGTTGGGGCAGGACTGCAGCAGAGTGGCGAGATTTTCGCCGGCGGCTCAGGCTCCCGGTCACCCATGCCGAGAGCCCCTCGGTCCTCATCGTCATCCTGGCCATTTCAGCGGTAGTCAGTATCCGGATACTGAGCATCGCCTACGGCACCACGAGCGACGGCGGGGTGTCGGCAGGCCACTTGAGCACCTTCGGGGACTGGTCCGCCCACCTTGCTTATGCGGGCTCCTTCGCGCTGGCCGACAACTTCCCACCAGAACTCCCCACCGCAGCCGGTGAGAGTTTTGCCTACCACTGGGGCGTGGACTTCTTCTCGGCACTGTTCGTGCCACTAGGTTCCTCGCTGCAAGAGTCGCTCCAGATATCCAGTGCGGTTCTGGCGATCACGTTCCCAGGGCTGATGTTCGTCGCGTCGCAGCGGTTCATGCACAACCGACTGGCGTCGGCGATCGGCGTCTTCGTTTTTCTGGCGGCCGGAGGCACCGCCGCGTTGTACCGGTTCTTCTTCGAGGATCTGCCCGAGGAGGGTCTGAGCGTATTGTTCGACCTGCCTCGGTCATACGCGTTCGATGGGTTCGCCCGTAACTGGCTCGACAACCCCGTTACGGGGTTCCTGTATCCGCAGAGGCCCACAATCATTGGTTTTCCGATCGTGTTGATGGGTCTGGCGCTGCTCTGGCAAGCGCGCGAACGTAGGGATTGGCGGACCCATCTATTCGTGGGCCTCATGTGTGGCGTCCTCCCGATCTTCCACGTGTTCTCCTTCGGGGTCCTGCTCGTGCTCGCAGTCGGCTGGACGATCATCGAACGGCGGGCGGTCTGGGCCTGGTTCCTGACACCTGCTCTGGCGATCGGTCTACCGATCGTGGCTTGGCAGCTGCCGGAGAACGGAGCCGATGGCCGGGAATGGCACCTCGGATGGGTTCTGGGCAAGGCGCGCGATGCTGCGGGTGGTCTGATCTGGGAACAGAGCTTTCTCGACTTCGTAGAGTTTTGGCTCCTGAACACAGGCTTCTTCATTCCTCTGGTCGTGATGGGCATGCTGGGTCATCGCGAACTCATGTGGCGCTTCTTGCCCATCTATGGCCTGCTTCTGATCCCCAATGTGGGGATCTGGCACTTCTGGCCGGGCAACAACGCCAAGTACCTGGTTTTCTTCCTATTGTTGGGGGCACCTTTCATCGGCTCGTACCTGGCCGGCTGGATTCGCCGCAGTCCCTACCTTCGTGTGGGGGCGGTGCTGTTGATTGCAAGCCTCACCGTCAGTGGAGGATTGGATATATGGCGCGCGTTCGAGGGGACCTCCGGTGTTTGGCCCGCCGCCTACATGACCGGCGACGACGTTCTGGTGGGTGAATGGGTCAGGGATCAGCTCGACGAACGAGCTGTTTTTGCGAGCGCCAACAACAACGTTCACCCGGTGAGGGCCATTGCGGGGCGAAGCGTTGTCTCGGGGTCGGCAGGTCGACTCAACGATCTGGGTGTTGACTGGGTGGAACGCGATCAGGACCTGCGGGTCATCTATGCGGTCGGCGAGGGTTTCGACGCCGTGATCCGAAAGTACGGGATCGACTACGTCGTGCTCGGCCCCGAGGAGCGGCGTGCCTTCAGGCCGGCCGACGCGCCCTCCGACTGGGACCCGGCTCAGTTCTGGGATGCAGCGGCCCCCGTCGTCTACGACATCGGCAACTACAAGATCTACGACGTGGCCGCCTTCAAGAACCAGTGACCTTCTTACGATCGCCGCGAGGCGCCCCCGT
>JBPCTU010000284.1:0-6275 GCA_051011515.1 Acidimicrobiales bacterium | reverse complement strand
CAGGGTTTCGTCGAGATCGAGACGCCAATGCTCATTGCGTCGACCCCGGAAGGAGCTCGCGACTTCGTCGTTCCCTCGCGCCTTCACCCCGGAGACTTCTACGCACTTCCTCAGAGTCCCCAGATCTTCAAACAGCTGTGCATGGTCGGAGGCCTCGACCGTTACTACCAGATTGCTCGCTGCCTTCGAGACGAGGACCTGCGAGCTGATCGCCAATTCGAATTCATGCAACTCGACATGGAAGCCAGCTTTGTCTCCCAGAGCGACGTCCTGGAGTTCGTGTCCGAGGCGATCCGCGATGCAACCGAAGCCGTGACCAGCCAGCGGCCGGGCGAGATACCCACGATGACCTGGTCTGACGCAATGGAGAGGTTCGGGTCCGACAAACCTGATGTCCGCTTCGGCATGGAACTGACCGAGATGACAGACATCTTCGCCGAGACCGAATCGAAGGTTTTTCAGGTCGACTGTGTTAAGGGGATCCTCTACGAAGGCGGCGCCGACTCTCTCGGACGCAACGCCATCGACGCGTTGACCGACAAATGCAAGTCATGGGGCGCGAAGGGTCTGGCATGGTTCCGAGTCGGAGAAGGCGGGGCCCTCGATGGGGCACTGACGAAGTTCATGTCCGAAGCTGAGTTGGCCGCGGTTCCCGAGCGACTTGACGCCTCCAAGGGCGACATGGTGCTCATCATCGCGGCAGACCGCAGGACCGTGAACCATGTTCTCGGCCTCTTGCGGTTGGAGCTGGGTCGGCCCCCGGTCAGCGAGGGCGGGTTCAACTTCGTCTGGATCACCGAGTTCCCGTTGTTCGAAGCAATCAGCGACACGGGGATGCCCATTCCGGCTCATCACCCCTTTACGATGCCCCATCCTGACGACGTCGAGAAGCTGGATTCGGCGGAGGGCGACGAGCTGCTCGATATTCGTTCTCAGGCCTATGACCTGGTCCTCAACGGTTGGGAGCTCGGATCGGGATCGGTGCGGATCCACAGACCCGACGTGCAGTCGAAGATCTTCGAGACGCTCGGAATCGGCGCTGATGAAGCCGCAGCGAAGTTCGGTTTCCTGCTGGATGCTTTCCGATACGGTGCGCCGCCCCACGCTGGGTTCGCTTTCGGGATCGACCGTCTGTCTGCCCTGCTCGCGGGGGAAGACAACATTCGCGAGATCATTGCGTTTCCGAAGACCCAGTCCGGATCTGATCCGCTGACGAATGCCCCCAGCGCCATCGATTCGAAACACCTTGACGAGCTGGGACTTCGCGTCCTGCCACAGTCGAGCTGAGCCGGCCGACTGTCGAACCGTGGCAGCGGGCGGTTCCTGGCCGATCAGTCGTCGAGGGGCGGCGTGAGCAGGTAGAGCGCTTCTGCGGCCTTCTCGAGGGTTCCACCCGTGCCGTAGGCCAGGCCGGACATGAAATCGACGATCCGACGGCCGGTTTCGGTGTCGGCCACAACGTTGACCACGATGGGGTGGCCGGCGCGGTAGTCGTCGGCGGGCGCGACAACGTCGGAGAAGGTCGAAACTTCGTGTCTGGCCGGTTCATGCCCCGTCACGGCTGTAAGCGTAGTTTGCGAGAGCGTGTGAGCATGTGAACGCCGGTTTCACGCCCCGCGTGTCAGCTGAGGTCCATCTGACGGTCGTGGAGGCGCCTCGAGGTGCCGGGCCCTCTTGGTTTGGGTCTGTGCATCGCTGAGGTCGGCTCGGGTGCGGTCTGTTGCCACTGGGGCGCTTTAGGGTGTGCCCATGGCCGACGACCTATTTGCCGCTGCGGCCGACGAGGCGCTCCGTGGTCAGGCGCCCCTCGCCGACAGGTTGCGGCCCGTCCACCTCGACGACGTTGTCGGCCAACAACACCTTCTCGGCCCCGAGAAGCCGCTGCGCGCGCTCATTGAGGCCGATCGGCTGAGTTCGGTGATCCTGTGGGGCCCGGCAGGCACTGGCAAGACCACGATCGCCCGGCTGGTTGCCAGGACGACCGACAAGGCGTTCGTGCAGCTCTCGGCGGTTACGGCTTCGGTCAAAGACGTTCGAGAGGAGACCGCACGCGCCGAACAACGTTTGGGTGAACGCGGTCAGGCGTCCATCCTCTTCCTCGACGAGGTGCACCGCTTCAACAAGGCCCAGCAAGACACGCTGCTTCCAGCGGTCGAGTCGGGCCTGATCGTGCTGATCGGTGCCACAACCGAGAACCCGTACTTCGAGGTCAATGCACCTTTGTTGTCACGCAGCACGCTGTTTCGCCTCGAACCCTTGGATGACGCGGCTGTGCGCCAGCTCATCAACCGGGGCATAGACGCCGAGAACCTCGATGCCGAGCCGGCGGCGGTGGACCACCTGGTCTCGCGCGCTGAGGGCGACGGGCGGCAGTCGTTGACGAGCCTGGAGGTCGCAGCAGCGCTGGCACGGGCCAGAGCGGGGCAAAGCTCCGGCAGCGGACAACGCGTTGTCATCGAACTGGCCGACGCCGAGGCTGCCATCGGCACTCAGGCGCTGAGGTACGGGCGCGACGAGCACTACGACACCATCAGTGCGTTTATCAAGAGCATCAGGGGGTCAGATCCCGATGCCGGCCTGTACTGGCTCGCCCGAATGCTCGACGCCGGCGAGGACGCACGGTTCATCGCCCGTCGTTTGGTCATCTTGGCCAGCGAGGACGTCGGCCTCGCCGACTCCTACGCATTGGTGGTCGCTGACGCGACGGCCCGGGCCGTCGAGTTCGTCGGTCTCCCGGAGGCCCAGCTGAACCTGGCCCATGCGGTCGTCTACTTGGCGACCGCACCGAAGTCGAATCGTGCGTATGTTGCGCTCCAGCGGGCCCAGGAGGACGCTCGTTCGGGCCATGGCGAGGTGCCCCTTCATCTCCGCGATGCCCACTACCGCGGGGCGGAGTCCCTCGGTCACGGTGGGGGGTACGACTATCCTCATGACTACGACGACGGGTGGGTCGATCAGCAATATCGCCCGACCCTGGTTTCGGACAACATCTACTACGAACCATCCGCCAATGGTTCCGAGGAACAGATTGCCCGCCGTATGGCGGCCCACCAGCCCGACCGAGAGAACAACGACATGGCCCCCGACCCAGAAGATCAGGCTCAATGAGCGCTACCGATCTTGCCAGCGTCATTGTCGCGTTCGTCGCATTGGGGATAACTGCGCTCGCTGTGGCGTTGATCATGTCGATGCGACGCACCGCAGATGAACTGGTTGTTTCGCTGGCGCGAATGAACGACGAGGTCACCGCGGCTCTCGGTCGGCTCGACGACCAAGCCGACTCAGTGGACACCGAGCTTCGCCGCGTCGACGGTTTGATCGATTCGGCCGAACGGGTCAGCGCCCGCGCCGACACCTTGTCCCGGATGACGTATGGAGCAGTGGCAAGGCCGGTGATTCGAACGGCTGCAGTGGTCAAGGGAACCTCGCGGGCCGCCAGGCGGCTGCGAGGTCGTTCCGAGCCCGCCGAGGTCGTCGAAGAGCAACCGATCCGAGCAGTGGACTAAGCGGGAGCAACGACGATGTTCAAGCGAGCGATCTGGATGGGAGCCGGATTCGGAGCAGGCCTCGGCTCATCTTTCTGGGTGAAACGGGCGGTCAACCGCAGGGTGCAGCGTTATGTGCCCACCGATGTCCGGTCGGCAGCCGTCACCCGAGCCCGGGCCGCGACCTCCAACGTCCGTGCCGCAGTCAACGAAGGCCGCACTGTGATGCGCCAGTATCAGGCTGATGCCGAAGCCAAGGTCAACAAGCCGAACCGGCCGAAGCTGCGCGCGGTACCCGACTGACGTTTCGTCCGCCGACGAACCCTCGGTTTGGGTCTCGACGATCGAAACGGGCACTCATCGGTGCACCGGTAGGCTGTTCCCGGCATGGATGCGAACGAACTCCGTCAGGCATTTACAGGTTTCTTCGCGGCTCGCGACCACCAGGTGGTGCCGTCGGCGAGCCTGATCCCTCACGACGCCACGTTGTTGTCCACCAACGCTGGGATGGTGCCATTCAAGGCCTATTTCCTCGGTGAGGAGGAGCCGCCCCACAAACGCGCAACGACGGTGCAGAAATGCGTGCGTGCGGGTGGAAAACACAACGATCTCGACGAGGTCGGTCGCACCAGCCGCCACTTGACGTTCTTCGAGATGATGGGGAACTTCAGCTTCGGCGACTACTTCAAGAGCGAGGCCATCCCGATGGCCTGGGAGTTTTTCACCGACGTGTTGGACCTCGATCCGGACCGCTTGTGGGTGACGGTCCATCTGACCGATGACGAGGCCGCGAAGATCTGGCACGACGACGTTGGTGTGCCCCTCGACCGCATCCAGCGGCTCGACGAGGACAACTGGTGGCGGATGGCCGATACCGGGCCCAACGGTCCGTGCAGTGAGATCTTCTGGGACAAGGGACCCGAGTACGGACCCGATGGCGGCCCGGCGAACCCCGAAGCCGACGAACGCTTCGTCGAGATCTGGAACCTCGTGTTCATGGAGTTCGACCAGCAGCCCGATGGCGAACAGGTTCCTCTACCTGAACCCTCGATCGACACCGGTGCCGGCTTGGAGCGCCTGTTGTCGGTGTTGCAAGGCGTCGATGCAGTCTGGGGAACCGACGAGTTCGTCGAACTGCTTTCGGGGGTGGCCGAGATCGTTGGCGTCGACCTTGAATCCGAACTGGACCCCAAGACCGCGGTCTCAATGCAGATTCTTGCCGATCATGCTCGCAGCACCACGTTCCTCGTCAACGACGGCGTCTTCCCGTCCAACGAAGATCGCGGCTACGTCTTGCGACGCATCGTCCGCCGAGCGGTGCGTCATGCGTACCTGTTGGGTGTGGAAGAGCCGGTCATGGCTCGGTTGGTGAGCCTCGTTGTCGGCATCATGGGCCAGGCCTATCCGGAGCTCGTCGAGAACCAGGGATTCATCGCCGATGTTTTGAAGCGCGAAGAGGAGAGCTTCCGGCGCACGCTCGAGTCCGGTTCGAACATTCTCGATGGGCACCTGGCCGAGCTCGCATCGGGGGAAACCCTTGATGGCGGCATCGCTTTCCAGCTGCACGACACCTACGGGTTCCCGCTCGAACTCACCGAGGAGATCACCTCCGAGATGGGGGTATCGGTCGACGTCGCGGGCTTCAACGACGCAATGGGAGACCAACGGAGTCGAGCACGGGCCGACTTCGACTCGAAAGGGGCCGGTCAAGCCGATCTCAAATCCTTCCAGGAGGTGTTGGCAACGAACGGGCCGACCGAATTCGTCGGTCGTGAGAGCAGTGAATCCCAGGCAGTGGTCCTACTGGTCACGGAGGACTCCATCGTTCTCGACAAGACACCCTTCTACGCAGAATCGGGCGGTCAGGTCGGTGATACCGGGACCATCATGACGGCGACGGGTACTGCGGCCATCGTCGACACCACCTACGGCGCCGCGGGCGTTCATCGCCACGTCGTCGGGGACATCGAGGGGATCATCGAAGCCGGTCAGAGCGCATACGCCGCTATCGATCGAGGTAGACGCGCGGCAATAATGCGCAACCACACCGCCACTCATCTTCTCCATGCCGCTCTCCGTGAGGTGCTCGGTGATCATGTGAAACAACAGGGCTCGTGGGTGGGTCCCGACCGTTTGCGTTTCGACTTCAGCCATTACGAACCCTTGACCGCAGACCAGATCGAGGGCATCGAGGACATGGTCAACGGAGACGTCTTGTCGAACGTGGGAACGGATCATTTCGAGACGCACATTGACGAAGCGCGGAAACTCGGTGCCATCGCGTTCTTCGGTGACAAATACGGCGACGTAGTCAGAGTCCTACGCGCCGGCCCCAACTCGATCGAGCTGTGTGGTGGTACCCATGTCGATGCGCTCGGCGACATCGGCCTGGTCAAGATCGTGTCCGAGGGGTCCATCGGGTCAAACCTCAGACGGGTCGAGGCTGTCAGCGGCGATGCCACGATGGGGCTCCTCAGAGCATCGGAGAAGCAGGTCGAAGCTGCGGCCGACCTCGTCGGCGTACCGGTGGAGGGGCTGATAGACGGCATCCTCAAACGCAAGGCGGACCTGGACGAGCTCGAGCTCGAGGTCCAGCGGCTTCGAAGTGCTGCTGCTGCGGGCCGGTCGGGTGAACTCGCCCGCGATGCGGTCGGTGGGGTAGTGGTCGCCCGGGTCGACGGCGTGTCACGAGACGACCTCAAGGAGCTCGCTCAGGCTGTCAAGCATCACGACGAGGTGGACGTCGTGGTGCTCGGTTCCGCGTTGTCGGGGGGTGGTGCAGCGCTGGTC
>JBPCTU010000283.1:0-2729 GCA_051011515.1 Acidimicrobiales bacterium | reverse complement strand
TAGTCGGGTCGATCGTTCATGGTTCCCCCTTCAACTGCGGTCGCAACGTAGCAGCGCTCCGCCCACGCATCCGACAGTACCGCTAACCAGCCCGTCGAGGAACGGGATGGTCTTCAGAGCAGATACTTCAGGTGCCTCTCCCCCGCCGGCCGCCAGAGATGAGGTCTGATTTGGGGAGACCTCGTGGTCCACGATCAGTTGGCCAGATGCGACGGCCTTCACGCCCCAACTCTTCGTGGATAGCGCCAGAACAGCAAGACGGGGCTGAACGCCATCACCACCACCATCGTCCACCAGCTGAGCCGGAACTCCTCCAGGCGCTCCCCCACCGGCGCGTCGCCGATGATGGCCGCGCTGATCGCCACACCGACCGCTGCGGCGGCCATGCGCACCGTGTTGTAGGTCGCGTTTGCAGAACCCAACTGCTCGGGTGGGACGTCGCTGAGCGCAGCGGCGTTGGCCGGACCGAGCATGAGCGCCATGCCTGCCCCGATGCCCAAAGTCCCCGGGAGGAATGCCGTGACGTACCGCTCATCGGGCTGCAATCGCCAAGCCATCCACGCGGTACCCAGCGTTGCCAACGTCGCACCGGTGATCAGCAACCACCGGAACCCATGGCGATCGGCAAGTCGCCCCGCGATCGGCGCCAGCACGACGAGGATTGCCGGGCCAGGCGTCATCGCGAGCCCGATCTGAAACAGGGAGTAGCCCCAGACGTCGGACATGAACAGCGGATAGAGGAACCATGTCGCCGAGGTCGACACGGCGAGCAGGCCGGCAGCGGCGGTCGCGACCGTGAACTTCCTGATGCGACGAAGCTCGAGGTCGAGCAGCGGTTCGGGGTGGCGGGCGGAGCTGCGCACGAAGACGGCCGCGGCCACAATCGCCGTGGCGACGAGCACCACGGTCCGGGCGTCGGTCCAGCCCCACAACCGGCCTTGCACGATCGCGATCGTCAGCCCGGCGACCGCCACCGTGCCGGAGACCGCTCCCACAATGTCGAGTGGAGGCGGGTGTTCGGGTACCGGCCCCTCTCGCAACACTCGTCGTCCTGCGACGTAGGCCAATGCGGAGATCGGGGCTGCAGCAATGAACACCACCCGCCAACTCGACACCTCCAGAATCCCTGCGGCCAGCGTCGGAGCGATGGTGGCGCCCAGCACTCCCATCGCCGACCACCAGGACACGACACTCCCGTGCTCCTTGGCCGGGAACTCCGGCAGCACCGCCGCGAGCGAGGCCGGCAGCATCATCGACACGCCGATGCCCTGGACGACGCGCGCCGCGATCACGAGCTCGATCGTGGGGACAAGTCCCGATACCGCAGCACCAATGGTGAACACCGCAAGGCCGCGAAGGAAGATCCGGCGACGACCGACCCGGTCTGCCAAGCGCCCGCCCAGCAGCATGAACGTGACCTGGGCGACGTTGAAGCCCGACACGACCCACGAGATCGTCGCCAGGCTCGCGTCTGGGAAGTCCTCCTCCATGACCGGGACCGCGATGTTGGTCGCTGTCCCCACGAACGCCGCCAACAGCATGGCTGTTGCCGCAACGGCGAGCGCGCGATGAGAAGAGGAGACGATCGGGTGAGGCTACGACGTCGACCCTCACCCGTCGTTCGTCGGAGGGCACCGGGTGCCGTCCCGAGCCGCTGACGGGTGGCACTCGTGCTCTCCCACTGTGTGGCGGCTTGTTGATCGCGTGCCTGCCGCTCCGAACGACCCAGCGGGGGCGACGGCCAGGGTCAGACGTGCCGCCAATGGTCCGACGAGGTCAGCTTCTCTCGAGCGTCGTCGTCAACGAAGTACCTGAGGAGCCCGCAATCGGCACACACGACAGCTCGCATCTTCGCTGACGAGAACACTCCGGATGCCAGCTTGGGCAGGAGCTCCCCGCCGATCGTTGTCGTATCGATGAGGCGCTCGGATTCGAATACCTGGTCGGACTTGCAGTGGGGGCACGGTGACATGGCGAGCTCCTTGTCGTCGAGGTCTTGTATGTCGACGTCGAGGGCAACGGCCAGCGCCCGTTTCGATCGCAGAGAGGCGACGGCAGTCGCTTCGATCCTCTGAACCGTCCGGAGGTTGAGATCCGAGGCCTCAGCCAGGTTCGCTTGAGTCCAGCCGCGGGCCGTACGTAGGTTCGCAACTTGCTCGGCGTCCACTCTCAACTGGTCCACTCTCGGCTCTGGCGTCGACACACACGCAGCTTGATGCGCGGCGGTTGCCACCACAACGGTCGTGGCACGACTTCTGCCCGACAACAGTACGACATTCCTACGACAGTTGGGCTTGACAGAGCGTTGCGTCGATCCGCACGAACCCAGGACTCCGCTATCCGGCGTTCGGGGGCAAACCAATGGGGGGTGAGGGGTTTATCGGGGCTTGTGCTCTCCGCACCACCCATCCACGTTGGTCTGCGGGAAGGTGGCGTGACCAACGTCTCCGCGGGCCGCAGTCAAGAGCTGCGGCGGGTAGCGACGACAGTCGCCGATGTCTTTGGCATGAACCGACTATCACCGAGGCGCTGATCACGCGAGGCTTACTACGTGTCACCTATCCGGCGGTCGGGCCGGGTTTTGCCCCACACCAGATGCTCCGCCGATCATCCCCGATGTGCCGATCAGTGGCAGTTCGCTCAGCGTCACGTACCTGGCAATAAGGGCCCCCGATACGGGCCGGACTACGGCGATGTGGCAGCGCTGTGCGCTCCTCGCAGATTAGGTC
>JBPCTU010000282.1:0-2589 GCA_051011515.1 Acidimicrobiales bacterium | reverse complement strand
GGTGTGAGCCTTCGGCGAGGGACGGTCGCCCGGCTGGTTCGGCGACGGGGGGTGGGGCTTTTGGCCGAGCCGACGAGCTGGACGATGGGCGGGTCGGCCTTGGGGGCTTGGGTTGGTTGGGTTCGGGCGACGTCGAAGGTGTGAGCCTTCGGCGAGGGACGGTCGCCCGGCTGGTTCGGCGACGTGGGGCGAGGCCTTTGGCCGAGCCGACGAGCTGAACAATGAAGAGGGCCCGATACACTCCCATGCTGGCCCAGAGTGGGCCATACAAATTCCACCCGTCACCACCCACGGTCGCCGCGAGAGCGGTGTAGGTAACGGGGTTCGCTAAACCGCTGGGAAGGAGAAAACCATGGCACCTGTCGTGACTATGCGACAGCTCTTGGAGGCTGGGGTCCATTTCGGCCACCAGACTCGGCGCTGGAACCCGAAGATGCAACGCTTCATCTACGGAGAGCGCAACGGCATCTACCTCATAGACCTCCAGAAGACGTTGTCGCACATCGTCGAGGCCTACACATTCGTGCGTGACACGGTGGCCAACGGAGGCCAAGTCCTCTTCGTTGGAACCAAGAAGCAGGCCCAGGACGGCGTTCAGTCCTACGCCGAGCGCTGCGGTCAGCCGTACATCAATCAGCGTTGGTTGGGCGGCATGCTCACCAACTTCGAGACCATGGCCAAACGAGTGGCCAAGATGAAGGAGTACCAGCGCATGCGGGACTCCGGCGAGTTCGATGCGATGCCAAAGAAAGAGGCTCTGCTGTTGAGTCGCGAGCTGACAAAGCTCGAACGCAACCTCGGGGGCATCCGCAACATGGAACGGCTCCCTCAGGCCGTTTTCGTCTTGGACACCAAGAAGGAACACATCGCAGTCACCGAGGCCAACAAGCTGGGGTTGCCCACCATCGCCGTGGTCGACACCAACTGCGACCCCGACATCATCAAGTTCGTGATCCCGGGCAACGACGATGCGATCCGGTCGGGCGACCTGATGTGTCGCGTCATCTGCGAGGCGGTCGAGGAAGGCCGACTGATCGCTGCCAAGCGCAACGAGGCGACGATGGCTCGCTCGGCGGAGGAAGAGGCCGAGGTGGCCGCTCAGCAAGAACTCGCTCGAGCCGAAGCCGCCGCCGCTGCTGCAGCACGAGAGGCCCGCGTGGCCGAGGCCGTGTCCAAGGACGATGAGTCCACGGAACCGACGGCAGCTGCCGTTCCCGCCGCCCAAACAGCAGAAAGCACCGGCGCCGCGCCCACCGACGAGGCTCCCGCCGCGGAAGCGAGTGCGCAGACTGCGAGCGAAGAATCCACCGCCGAGGCTACAGACCCGGCCGATGCGTCCGACGAGACCACCGATTCTGATAGCGGGCAGGATTCCTCCGGAGAGGAAACTGTCGCTGCAGATGGCGATGCCGAAGCCGAGGAGGCCTAGACATGGCCGACTTCACGGCAAAGGACGTCCAGGCACTCCGTCAAGCCAGCGGTGCCGGGATGATGGATGCCAAGAAGGCCCTCGATGCCAGCGGTGGTGACTTCGATGCCGCTCTTCAGGCGCTGCGGGAAAAGGGTCTGGCCAAGGCCGACAGTCGCAGCGATCGCGCCTCAGTCGACGGAGCGATCGCATTGGCCCAGGACGGCAATCGGGTCGCTTTGGTCGAGCTCCAGTCAGAGACCGACTTCTCCGCCAAGGCCGATGACTTTCTGGCCCTGACTCAGGAGTTGGCTGACTTGGTGTTGGCCAGCGGCGAGGCGGCGGTCGAGTCGCGTGCCGAGGCCATTGACGATCTCCGCATCGCCAAGAAGGAGAACATCCAGCTAGGCAACGTGGCGCTCATCGAAGGTGGTGCCGACTCGGTCATAGATGCATATCTGCACACCGATGCCGACGGGCGTGGCATAAACGGCGTGGTTGTCGAGGGCCAGGGCATTTCGCCCGAGGCTCTGCACGAGATTGCGCTCCACATAGCGTTTGCCAAACCTGCGGCGTTGACCCGCGACGAGATTCCGGCCGAGGAGATCGAACGTGAACGCGAGTCCGCGCTTGGCGTCACCAAGGCCGAGGGAAAACCCGAACAGGCATGGGACAAGATCGTCGAAGGCCGCGTCAACAAGTGGCTTTCGGAGCGCGTGCTCCTCGAGCAAGGCGTCTTCGGAGAGAAAGAGACGGTTGCTCAAAGAGTCGGCGATGGGTCGCTGATCCGTTTTGCCCAGGCCTACATCGGCGACTAACGAAACGCCCCGCGACCGCTGCTCGCTCTTGAAGGCAGTGGCGGGTCACGCGGGGTTGAGCCGGGTAGTGTCGGCCGAGACACTTCAGTAGCACCGACGTCTGGGACCGGAGAACGAGTGGCAAGCAGAGAACCACGTTGGGGCAGAGTCGTGCTCAAGCTTTCGGGCGAGGCCTTCGCGGGCGACGCCGGTTATGGCATCGACGGCCACGTCGTTCAACAGATCGCGCATCAGGTGGTCAAGACACGAGCGGAGTTCGACGTCGAGCTGGCGATCGTTGTGGGTGGGGGCAATATCTGGCGAGGCATGGTGGGGGCCGGCGCGGGTATGGACCGCGCCCAGGCCGACTACATGGGCATGTTG
>JBPCTU010000281.1:0-11182 GCA_051011515.1 Acidimicrobiales bacterium | reverse complement strand
TGCCAGGTCTGGCGAGGCTTCGTGTTCGTGAACCTCGACCCGGATGCCCCGGATCTCGTTGACTGGCTGGGCCCAGTCGCCGATCAGGCGGTCTGGTTCGACGGGCTTCGTACCGCGGCGAAGAGCGAACTCGTTCTCAACTGCAACTGGAAGATCTGCATCGAGGCCAATATCGAGGTGTACCACCTCACCACCGTCCACCCCACCACGGTGGCTCGCGGCCTGGACTATCGCGGTTCGGCTCACGAGCTCTACGACACCGGGCACAGCCGGATGATCGTCCCTCGTCTGGACTACGACGCTGCGGCAACTCGCGAGGCTGCCGAGCAGGGCGACGCGTTCGAAGCGCTGGTGGACAACTCGAACGTCTCCTTGCTCCTCTTCCCGTTCCATCTCACTCCGTCCGGATCACAGGGCATGACGTTGCAGACCTTCTGGCCGCTGGACGTCGACAAGACGCTGCTCGAATGGTGGACGATGGTCCCCGACTGGGGTGAAGGCGATCCGCCGGCCTGGACCCAGGAACGCAACGACTACTTCGACAAGGTCATGGACGAGGACACCGAGAGCAACGAGCCGGTGCAACGGTCGCTGCAGGCCGGTGCGTTCCCAGGGATCCTCACTAGCTATCACGAGCGCCGCATCTACCACCACGAAGCCGCTGTCGACCGCCTGATCGGCGTTGACAAGGTGCCCGAGCGGCTGCGAGTGCCGCAGCTGCTCGACCACTACACCGTCGACAGGCCCGGATATGAACGCGAGCCCGACCGGATCGAGTCATGACGGACCTCCGAGTGAAGCCGAAGAAGGCGGCCGAGCTTGTTGCCGATCATCTGAGGTCGGAGATCGTGACCGGCAATATCGCAACCGGTGACAGCCTCCCGGTCGAGCGGGAGCTCATCGACACCTACGGCGTCTCCCGGCCAACGTTGCGTGAGGCGCTGCGCATCCTCGAGACGGAAGGTCTGCTCGAGATCACCAGGGGAGTCAAAGGTGGAGCGAAGGTTCTTGGTCCGTCGCTGACGCTGGCGACGCATGCGTTCGGGATGATCCTGCAGGCCAAAGGCACCAAGCTCGTCGACGTCCAGATCGCACGGTCGATCATCGAGCCTCCTGCGGCCCGGATGGTCGCGGAGCGTCAGTCAGCGGAGGATCTGCTCGTGTTGCGAGAGGCTCTCGACGCCGAGCGCGCGCTGATCGGCACCCCCGAGTTCCCGTTCGCGGCGATGCGCTTCCACGAGGCGCTCATCGGCCTGTCTCGAAATGACACCATCGACGCGTTTCTCCAGGTCCTGCACGACATCCATCACGGCGCCGCCGTGATGTTCAGCAAGAGCAAGACCACCAAGGCCAGCTCGGCGCGCACCATCGCGCAGCACGAGGAGCTTCTGGCCCACATCGAGAATGGCGACGGCGAAGCAGCCGAAGCTCTGTGGCGGGACTACTGGGTGCCTTACACCCGGGACAAGGGCACGGCGGTCGTGGATGTCCTCAACGAACACCGCTAGTGCAACGGTCCGTAGCGCTTCTGTGAGTACCCCGTACGGGATTTGAACCCGTGCTACCACCTTGAGAGGGTGGCGTCCTAGGCCGCTAGACGAACGGGGCGGGACTGTCTGTTTTGGTTCGGGCGGGAGGACTTGAACCCCCAATGGCTGGACCAGAACCAGCTGTGTTGCCAATTACACCACGCCCGAGGGCTGGATCAGCCTAGTGGGGGGTGCTGGCAGTGCCCAACGTCTTCTCAGGCGAGATCTGACTGGGCGGCCGTGGCTGCTTTCAAGCTGATGCTCGTGGACCCGACTGACAGGATCCTGGTGTGAGCCATCTCCTCGGGTGTTGCCAGTGGGTCCTCGTCGAGGCGCAGGCTGCGGAAGATCTCGTCCTCGCACGGTAGGGCCAGGCTCTCGGTCAGGAGTGATCGGATCTCGGCGGCCTTGACCCAAATCGTTTCCACGTCGTGGGTGCCCGTGACAGTACGTACTCCGCCGAGCAGTCGCACTCCGATAGCGCTTGCGGTCGCATGGGACAAGGCGGCCCAGAACGAACGCGTCGAGCCGGTATCCACCGCAGCCATGTCCGAGCCACTGACCGCTCCTGCGTAGGCACCCATATAGCGACCTGATCGGAGGACCCGGAAGTACATGGCTGTGGCGTCTTGGCCCTCGTGGAATCGCGACCGGCCCAGGTAGATGAGATCGAATGGCTCCATCAAGCCATTCATCGGTAGACCTCACCGTCGGGCTGAATAGGCCATCCGGCCCAGTCGAATAGGTCATCCGGCCCAGTGGCAGTGGTTTCGGTGCTCGCCTTACTCCTGGTGATCGAACACCGCGACGTAGTGTTCTAGTTCGTTGAGCCAAACTTCTCGCGCGTCGGCCTCGACGAAAGCCGCCTCGAAACTGTTGCGGGCCAAGGTGGCCAGGTCCCGACGGGAGAGTCCCAGCGCAGAAGCTGTGGCGATGTAGTTCTGGGCAATGTGCCCGCCAAAGTACGCCGGGTCGTCGCTGTTGATTGTGACCTTGACCCCACGATCCAGCAGTCGTTTCAGGTTGTGGTCCGACAGGTTGTCGACGACCTTGAGAGCCAGGTTCGAGAGCGGACATACAGTCAACGGGATCTGCTCGGCAACCAACCTGTCCATCAGCTCGGAGTCCTCCTCGCTACGGACGCCGTGGTCGATCCGCTCTACCTCCAGCGCGTTCAGAGCACCCCAGATGTACTCAGGTGGTCCTTCTTCGCCTGCATGCGCGACCCGATGAAGACCGGCCGCGGCCGCCCGATCGAACACCGGCGTGTACGGCTCGGGAGGGTGGCCAAGTTCGGTGCTGTCGAGACCGACGCCGATGATCTGGTCCAGGTAGGGGCCGGCCTGGTCGAATGTTTGCATCGCGTGCTCTGGCCCCAGGTGTCTCAGGAAACACATGATGAGGTCGGCAGAGAGTCCGGTCTCTCGCTCCGAGTCGGCGATCGCTGCCGCGAACCCGGCCATGAACACCTCGAAGCCGATGCCTCGTTCGGTGTGGGTCTGGGGATCGAAGAAGATCTCAGTGCGCCGAACCCCGTCTCCGTGGGCACGGGCGAGGTACGAGTGCATGAGATCGTAGAAGTCCTGTTCGGTCACCAGCACAGCCGCGCCCTGGTAATAGAGGTCCAGAAACGATTGCAGGTCGTCGAAGGCATAGGCGGCACGTAGTGCGTCGACGTTGGGGTATCGCAACGGTATGTCGTTGCGCTCTGCCAACGCGAACAACAGGTCGGGTTCGAGGCTTCCCTCCACATGCATGTGAAGTTCGGCCTTCGGTAGCCCGGTGACGAACTCAGCCAGCGTGGTCGCCTCCATGAGGTGACTGTAGTGTCACCCGACGATGCCATGGTCGGTGAAAGCAACCATTCTTCAGACTCCGGAACCGGGTGTGCTGCAAACCTTGGAAGACCAAGTTGTCATTGTTGGTGACGATGGTGTCATAGAAGCGGTCACTCCGTCGGGCGACGCCGACGTCCAGCTGGCTGATGGTGAGGTGTTGCTCCCCGGTCTGATCGACACCCATCTTCACGCGCCCCAGTGGCCCCAGCTCGGCACTGGTCTCGACCTGCCGCTCGAACGTTGGCTCTTCGAGTACACCTTTCCGCTCGAAGCCAAGTACTCGGATCTTGGGTTTGCAAGGCGAGTTTGGGACTCGATGGTGCCGACGCTGCTCAGGTCGGGCACCACGACGGCGGTGTACTACGGGTCGATCCACTGCGACGCGGCGACCACCCTCGCCGAGGCGTGTCAGGCCCATGGACAGCGGGCCTTCGTGGGGCGGGTTGCCATGGACCACACCGAAGGCACGCCCGCGTACTACCGCGATGCCGATGCTTCACAGTCGGTTTCTGAGTCAGCACGTTCCATCGATGCGATCCGGGCCCTGGACCCGGCAGGGGCGCTGGTTCGCCCGATCGTCACGCCGCGTTTCATCCCGGCGTGCACAGACGCTGCCCTCGAGGGCCTTGGCGAGCTCGCCGCTGGCACGGGAACATTGGTCCAGACCCATTGCTCGGAGAGTGACTGGGCCCACGGCTACGTCCTCGAGCGGCACGGCTGCACTGATACTGAATCGCTCTCGCGGTTCGGGTTGGTGCGCGATCACTCGATCCTCGCCCACGCCACGCACCTGACCGGCAGTGATCGGCACCGTTTGGTCGAGGCTGGGACCGGCGTGGCGCACTGCCCGCTGTCCAACTCGTACTTCGCCAACGCCGTGTTTCCTGCGCGCCGAAATCTCGATGCTGGACTGCGGGTCGGTTTGGGCACCGACGTTGCCGGCGGATCCGAGTCCTCGCTACTCCGTCAGTGCGAACACGCGGTCACATCTTCGCGAATGTTGGAAGACGGTGTCGACGTGGAGATCGAATCGGGCAGAGGACGGCCCGACTCCAGGATCGACGTGGCGACCGCGTTCTGGATGGCTACGGCGGGTGGCGCTGAGCTACTCGGCATCAACGCAGGCCTGCTCGAACCAGGAAGAGTGTTCGATGCCTTCGCGGTCAGGGCTGCCGGCAACGCGGCACAGTGTGGAATTGCCGAACAAGGCGACCGGAGCCAGCTGTTCGAGAGGATTGTCCGGCGATCGGGCCCCACCGATGTCTCGGCAGTCTGGGTGAACGGCAGTGACGTCACACCCGCAAACGATCGGTGACCTAGGCGACCGCATCGATCAGCGAGTCGATCTCGTCACTCCACTCTGCACGCCACCGTCGCTTGGTCGAGTCATCGAGCCATGAGGCGTCGACGCTGTTGAGTGCGAAACCCTTCAGGTCATCGAGCGAGAAACCCATCGTGTGATGAAGTACCTCGTACTCATGGGACAGATCGACGTTGAACATGGCCGGGTCGTCGCTGTTGAGAGTCAGCTTCAAGCCGGCGTCGGCCATCTGGCGGATCGCGTGATCAGGTGAGCTGAGGTCGCGGAACGAACTCGTGTAGAGCGTCGTTGTTGGGCAGGCCGTGAATGGAATTTGGCTGGCGACGCACTCCGCGACCAGCTCGGGGTCGTCGACGATGTTGTAGCCATGGTCAACCCGTTCACAACCGAGGATCTCGATGCCCCGCCTGACGTTCTCTGCAGGGCCGACTTCGCCGGCATGCGATGTCCGATGTAGCCCGACACGTTTGGCGAACTCGAACGCCTCGACGTAGTCGTCGGGCGGAAAGCCGACCTCGTTGAAGTCCAGGCCGATTCCGATCACTCCCGGGCGGCGGTGCTCGTCCACCATTCGGACGAACTCCGATGCGCGGGCCCCTCCAAGCTCGCGATTGATTGCCGGAACCAGGTTGGAGATCAGGCCGAGGTCGGTTTCGACATCGGCCATTGCTTGAAGCACGCCGTCGAGCATGGTCGGGTATTCGACGCCTACCTCGAGGTGTGACTCGGGGCTGAAGAAGAGCTCGACGTATCTGGCTCCACTGGCGCTGCAGCGCTGGAGACACTCGTAGGTGACTCGATGGAAGTCGTCGCGATCTCGTATCGCGTGGCACACCAGCGAATAGACGAGGAGGAAGTCAGCGAGACTGTCGTACTCGTAGAGATCCGAGGGGTCGTCGTGATCTGGAAGCGTGATCGCGTTCTTGTCGGCGAGCTCCGCCAGGGTTGTGGCATCAACCGCACCTTCGAGATGAAGGTGGAGTTCGGCCTTGGGCATCTTGCGTATTGCGTCGTCTATCTGCATGTCAGTTCCTTGCTCTCAGGTCGTCCCGTAGGTGATTCCGCGCTCGGTAAGCCACTTCCTGTACGCGAGGCTTCCGGCATCGGCGGGTTGGTGTTGTTCGGCTCTCGGTTCCAGCGGCAGAAGCTTGGGGAGCTGTGATTCCACGACCGGTACGTCTTGTTCGAAGATTGTCTTGTTGAAGCGGCGTTGGGCCTCCTGGTCAAGGTCTGGGTCGCGAACCGCGACCACCCTCCAAACAACGCACTCGGTCTCGCTCTTGGGGCTGACCGCAAGGAGAATCGAGAAGCCGCCGAGATCCCCTCCGTCATGCGGGCTAGGGGTCTTGGTGAGAGTCGCGGCATAGGGGTGCGACACGGAGTATTGGTAAGAGACTGGCCCCCCAGAGGTGGCCTTGGGACCCGGATTCGGCTGCCAGACCGCGACGTCGGAAAGTCTTAGGATCCCATCCAGGACCTCGACTCCGTATCGATCAATCGCCGTGTTGGGTGGCTGGCCCAGATATCCGTCGTGGACGAACGGGAAGTGCGCCAAGTCAAGGAAGTTCTCGACGATTCGCGGCCCGGAACTCGCGAGCCTTGCCGGCTCGAGCACGACGTTGAGGGCGGCGTCGGGTGAGAATTCTTCGAAGAGCGGAATGTTTCGGGGATTCGGTCCCAGGCAGACCCAAAGAAGCCCGTAATGCGACTCGCTGGCCAACGGCCGCAACCCAGACGATTGCTGCGGGTCTCGATCAGGATGTGCAGGTTGATACGCGCAACGGCCGTCAGCGTCGAACTGCCAACCGTGATACGGACACTGCACTCGGACTCCATCGAACGAACCCAGGCTTAGCTGGGCCCCACGATGCGGGCAGGTGTCGGGAAACGCGGAAACCTTGCCCTCTCTGTCGACGACGAGGAGGATCCGTTCGTCGAGAATGGTCAGTGGGTGCCATGAGCCCGGCTCGAGGTGGTCTGCTGCGGCAACGGGGAACCACTCGTCGACTATCGGATCATCGGTCATGACGACTCCGGTGCTAACGCACCTCGCGTGAGTAAGGCACCGCCAAGGCCGCGGGTGCTGCGGTCGACCTCTTGCGCTTGCCGATCTTCGCGGCCCCGGCTGGTATCAGAATCGCTAGCAGCGTTACCAAGAACGGAAGCATCGACAGGAAGAAGCTCAGGTCGCTGCCCTTGAGGAACGGGAGGTCCCATGTTCGGGCTTGTGCGGTCGCGTCGAGAGAGATCATCGCGCCGTACAACAATGCTCCGAATACCACCCGGAACGGCCTCCAGCCGGCGAAGATCACGACGGCCAACGCAACCCACCCGCGACCCCTGGCGATGTCGGGCGACCAGGTCGGGGTGAACGCCAAGACCATGTATGCGCCACCGGCCCCCGAGACCGCGGCCCCGAGAATCGTGTATGTGACCCTCGACCACACAACGCTCACGCCAACTGCGTCGGCCGCAGCCGGGTTTTCGCCTACTGACCGCATGTTCATCCCGTGACGAGTGTGGAAAAGGACGAACACGAGGATGGCGGGCAGGATGATGTAGGCGATGTAGACGACCGGATCGTGGAAGAAGAAGGCCTCCACGAATCCTCCGTCTTCGAAGGCTCCGTTGGGGTTTATCTCCTTGAACTGGGTCTGTATGGGTGTTCCATTGCGGTTGGTTCCCAGCTGGTTCGATAACCCGATCCCGCCCAATGCCAGAGCCAAACCGACCAGCACCTGGCTAGCCCGGAAGAGAACTACGGCGATCGCGAACAATGCGCCGGCCACCGCGGCGGCCAACATTCCGACGAGCAAGGCCGCCCAGGGGCTGGTGAATTCCCAAGAGGTCACCGCGATCACCGAATAGACCGCGCCGATGCCGATCAGGCCTTCCTGGCCCAGGTTCAACACACCAACCCGCTCGTTCAACAAGCACCCGGTCGCGGCCAACACCACCACGGTGCTCGCCGGGATTGCGGTACTGATCAGGCTCAGGAACGCGTTGTCGATGAGGGCCAGGATCATGACGTCGCCCCTTCGGGTCCGGTGGCAGGCGACTCCTCGGTGGCCCCTTGCAGCCGCACAATCTTGTAGCGCGCCGCGACCTCACCGAGAGCAACGCCGGTGAGGATGATGCCGTACACCCCGAAGATTATGAACACCGAGAGGCCCTTGGTCTGTAGGACCAGGCCCGCGAAAAACATCGAAGCGATGAAGAAGCCGCCAACCAGCACGCCGATGAACGAGCCCCCGGCAAGCGCGGCAACGATGAACCCGGACAGCCCGAACTGAGCCGAGAACCCGGAGCTGAGAGCTTGAGCCCCCGGGGCGCTCAACTGGAGCATCCCGCCCAACCCGGCTATTGCGCCGGTGACCAGCATCACGGCGAGGATCCGGCGCGGAACCTTGATGCCGGCGAAGGCCGCCGCTTTGGGGTTCCCGCCGATCATGTCGATCTCGAACCCTGTGGTCGTCGAGCGGAACACCCACCACAGAATTGCTGCGAGTACGAACGGCACCAGGAACGCGATCGTCAAGACTTCGCTTCCTGGCAGGTCCGGCAGGGTGACGTTCACCTTCTCGGTCGACTGGATGACGGCTGCGCCTTCGTCGCGCCAGAAACCGAGCGAGGCCCACGCAACCAATTGCACTGCGACGAAGTTCAACAACAACGTGGTAATGATCTCGTTGACGTCCCAGTACGCCCGTGCGGCCGCAGGGACAGCGATCCAGATTGCGCCGGCGACGACGGCGGCAACAGCCATTACCGTGAGCACCAGCCAATCCGGTCCATCCATGTGGATCCCGACCCCGACCGCCACAAACGCTCCCATCAGGAACTGCCAGTCCGAGCCGATGTTCCAGATCTTCATTCGAAGTGAGAGCGCTACGGCAAGGCCCGTCATCAGGATCGGGATGGCGCGAAGCGCTGTGCCTTCGAGACCTCGCTGACTACCGAAGATCGCGTCGAGAGCATCCCAGAAGATCGTGAACGGGTTGCGTCCGGTGAGCAGCAGCAAGAAACCAGCAACCAAGAGTGCGATCACCGCGCCAAGCACACGCGACAACGCCGCTGACCGGGCATCTTGTTCGAAGCGTCGCTCCAGCCGGTATGAAGCCATCAGCTCGCTTCGGCCTGGTGGCCGCCCATCATCAGCCCGATCTGTTCGCGGTCGGCGTCGGCTGCCGCGAAGACGCCCATGACCTCACCCTCGTACATCACCGCGACGCGGTCACTCATCAAGAGCACTTCGTCGAGGTCGTCTGAAATGAACAAGATCGCGCAACCTGCGTCACGCCTTGCCAAGATCGAGGTTTGGACCTCCTGAGCCGCTAGGACATCGAGCCCCCGGGTGGGGTGAGCTGCGATCAGTACCCGCTCGGCCACCATGGCTTCGCGGCGGGCAACGAGTCTTTGTTGGTTTCCGCCCGACATCTGACCGGCGGTTGCGTCGATCGACCGGGTTTGAACCCTCGCGTCGGCGACCATCTGCTCGGCGTAGTCGATCACACCCTGACGGTCGAGTTTGATGCCCGAGGACAACTCATCGGTCCAATAGTGGCGCAAGACGGCGTTGTCCTTCACGGGAGCGGATGCCACCATCCCGACACCGATTCGGTCCTCGGGGATGTGGCCCACCCCGCGGTCGGTGATCTCTCTCACCGATGCCTTCGTCAGATCTGAGCCGTCAACCGAGATCGTGCCCGACGCCGAAGCTCGCAAACCCGAGATCACCTCTGCCAGCTCGGTTTGACCGTTCCCCGAGACACCGGCCACGCCGAATATTTCTCCGGCCCTGACGGTCAGGCTTATGTCGTGGAGTGCTGTTATCCCGCGATCGTTTACTGCAGAGACCCCGGTGAGCTCCAGGATCGGATCTCCCTCTACCTCGCGGTGTTCGATCTCGAGCTCTTGTGATTCGCCGGTCATGAGTCGGGCCAGTTCGGACGCGGTTGCCCCGGCTGTCTCGCGCGTGATCTCGTGGACGCCGTCGCGTAGGACCGTTATGCGGTCCGATACCTCGAGCACTTCGTTCAGCTTGTGGCTGATGAAGATCACTGACCGACCACCGGCCACCAACTGCCGCACCACGGCGAAGAGTTCCACCGCCTCATGCGCTGTGAGGACTGCTGTGGGCTCGTCGAGAATGAGCACCCTCGCGCCTCTGGCCAGGACCCGAAGAATTTCGACGCGTTGTTGTTCACCAACCGACAGCTGCCAGATCTTCGCGGTGGGATCGACGTTCAGGCCGACCTCAGCCATGAGCGTCTCGGTGCGCTCGACGAGAACCTTCTGACTCACCACCCGGGGCGTTTCTGGCCACCCGAGGTGGATGTTTTCGGCCACCGACATCGGTTCGACCAGCCTGAAGTGTTGGTGAACCATGCCTATGCCGGCTTCGATCGCCTGCGCCGGGGTCTTGAAGTCATGAGCTTCACCCTGGACGATCATCGAGCCGCCTTCGGCGCGATAGATCCCCGCGATGATGTTGCACAACGTTGTCTTGCCGGCGCCGTTTTCACCGAGCAGGGCATGTACCTCGCCCCAAGCAAGCTCGAAGTCCACGCCATCGAGCGCGGCGACACCTCCAAAGGTCTTGGAGATGTCCCGCGCCTCGATCGCCGGCTGACTCGTGTGGTCGGTCACCGCTGGATCAGATGCCGCTCACGCCTTCGACCGCGAAATCGATCTCATATGCGCCAAGCGCATCGATCGTTTCGCCTTCCGCCACCCGCTCGGTGCCGGCGTTGTCGACGATCGGTCCGTCGTACACGCCGAAGTCGCCGTTGGCCAAGCCGGCCTCGGCTTCGCCGACGGCATCCTGGACGTCCTGAGGTACTTCGTCGCCGAAGGCACCCAGAGGAGTATCGAGCAACACAACCTCGCTCGGAGCCGACCAGGTTCCGTCCAACACGGCCTGGCACTGTTCGGTGTAGAACGGGCCAAACGCGGACAGGTCGTAGTTGCTCGTGTACTTGGTCGGGGCCGCCGACCTGAAGTCCAGGTTCCAGTAGCCAGTCCAGACACCGGCTTCCTCTGACATCTGCAGGAACGTCGGTTCGTCCATGACGCCGAACAGGAACTCGACACCATTGTTCAACAGCGCGTCGGCTGCCTGGGCGGCCTTCTGCGGGTCGAAGAACGTGCTGACGAGAACGGTCTCGACCGTTGCCTCGGGGTTGACCGTCCTGGCGCCGAGCAAGAGGCCATTGACATCGTTGAACGCAGTCGCCGTCGGGAACGCGCCGATGTAGCCGATTCGGCCGTTGCCCGCGAGGTGACCTGCGGCCACACCCATGAGATATGCCGTTGGCTCGTGAGCTAGGTAGTAGCCAAAAATGTTGTCGGTGAACACGTGGCCGTTCGTTTCGGCAAACTTCGTGTCGGGGTTGGCCTCGGCGACATCGCTCAGCAGCTGGGCATACTCGGTGTTGGCGAAGATTATGTCGTTGCCGTCGTCGGCGAGCTGTTGGAACAGCTGGGTTGTGGAT
>JBPCTU010000280.1:0-2661 GCA_051011515.1 Acidimicrobiales bacterium | reverse complement strand
AATGTGTCGAAAGTGTCGCCGATCACGATGCCGAGGTGCTCCAACCCCATCTTGTAGACGCGTTGGTGCACAGGCGCGATGAGCTCGATCAGCGGGACGACCTTGCCGTCGAGGACCTCGAGCGGCTCGGCGGGAACGATCAACGATATGGGGCGCCCGTTCCAGACGTTTTCGCGGTTGGAGAGGGCGTGGCGTTCAATGAGTCGCCGTACATGCAGGTACTGGCCCCACTCCGGGACGCGGTACGCGACGTGGCTGAGTTCGTACGGGGTGATGTCGATGCCGCGGGCGGACAGCCGGTCTCTCTGCTGGACGGCGAATGCTCGGTAGTCCCCGATGATGTCCTCGATCGAATCTGGCATCAGCTGACTCCTTTTGACGCGTTCAGTTGCTTGTCATACCTGTCATTGTGCTCCAGCCTTCAGATCTCCGCGCAACGTGATGTGGGCGCTCGCTCCGTAGGCGTTCCAGCCGGCAACACCCAGGCACAGCAAGGCCCCGTAGCATCGGCCGGATGGACTTCGAGGACACGATCACGACACTGGACGAACTCCGAGCAGTGATCGCGCCCCCGAACGACCTGGTCACTGGCAAGGAGGTCGCGGCGCTCGACGACTACTGCCGCGACTTCATCGGTCGCTCGCCGTTCGTGCTGATCGCATCAAGCGATGGCCAGGGCACGATCGACATCTCGCCGAAGGGTGACCCGCCGGGTTTCGTGCAGGTTCTCGACGATCGCACACTCGCCATCCCCGACCGTCCAGGGAATCATCGAGCTGATACGTTCCTCAACGTGCTGCGGCATCCCTACGTCGGGTTGATCTTCCTGATTCCGGGGACGAAGAACACTCTGAGAGTTAGAGGCAAGGCCGCAATTGTGCGTGACCTCGACCTTCGAGAGTCAATGGCGATAAAGGGCCGGCTTCCAGAGTTGGCGCTCGTGGTCGAGCTGATGGCCGCCTACTTCCACTGCGCCAAGTGCATCATCCGGTCCGAGTTGTGGTCTGGGGACAACGTGACTGCAGATCCCGCGTCCGACGATGTGCTACTGGCCGAGACGATGGTAAAACACGGCGGCCTCAACATCTCCGTGAACGAGATGCAAGAGATCATCGTCGACGACCAGGATCAACGGCTCTACTGAAGCTGCGGTGAGAACCTGCCCGGTGTGTCGATCAGTGACACAACAGGTTCCCACCCGTCTGGCGTTCGGGACGTTGTTGCGCGGGTCCGGAATGCGCCATGAGGCGAGCCTTGCCAGACCGCAACACACCTAGGTGCGGGCGGCGGGGCTTGGGCCCCGCACCAAACGCGCTACAGAGCCCGCGAGGGCGATGATCAGCAGTACTGGAACCAGGATCATCCAGGCTGCCCGAGCCAGGGCCATGATTGCGGCGACGAGTGTCGCGACGAGTCCTACTCCTGGCCGTGTGGCGCCGCGGCGGTAGGCATACCAAAACAGCGCTGCCACTCCGGCGTCGATGAGCGTGATGAGCCACCCAGGCCACTCCCAATCGAGGAAGTAACCAACTCCCGTATCGCGGACTCCGGTGTAGAACAGAACGGTCAACACAACGTGAGCGCCGGCCATGAACACGAACAGGCCAATGAGAGTCCATGACGCTGCCCCGTACACCCTCGACCACCGCGAGACGGTCGTATCAGCCATGCGTCACCCTACGGTGCGATGGTGCCCAGCGGCAGATGTCCACTGCAGTGGCCCACAGCTGGCCCTCGCTGTGGTGTGGGACGGTCCGGGGGAGCGCCGTCAGTCTATGGCGAAGGCGTCGTCGTCTGAGACAGCGATGGAGTTGTGAGCGCTCACGACCTTCCAGTCGCCCGAACGCATCACGAAGACCACACTGAACCTCGATCGTGCCGTCTCCCCAGTCGGGATGGTGAAGCGGACAAGTGCAGCGCCCCATCCCACGTCCCCTTCTGAGTACGCCTCGATTTCGGTGACTTCCGCGCCCAGCGTTCCGGCCGCTTCTGATGCCTCCTGTCGGAAAACAGCGAAAGCCTGTTCACCCTCTAACCACTCGCTGGCATTGGTTCCGATGAGTCGCAATTCAGGGCTGTTGACCACGTGGCCGTCGACCCATTCAGGGCCGCCAGCGGTAAAGGCCTCGAAATATTCGGCGATCAATACGCGGAGTTCGGGCGATTGCTTCATTCGACCCCCGTCGGTCCGTCGGGTGATGGCTCAAACTATCCCGTAGCACCGCTGCGGATCAGAGCGTGTGCGCCGGAAGCAGTACCCGCCAATCTCACCTGTGTCTCACGTTTGCGGTGGTGTGGGATGGGTGGTTGGGGCCGTTTGTGGGGTGATGTCGGGGGAGTCTGGGGTTTTTGCGCGTAGGGTTCTGTGAGCAGGACACAAGGTCCAGCGTGAACCGAAAGCGATTAGATGCAAGGAACAGTGAAATTCTTTAATAGCGAAAAGGGCTTCGGCTTCATTTCGCGTGACGACGGTGACGATGTATTCGTTCACTACTCAAACATTGCCGGTGAGGGTTACAAGTCCCTCGATGAGGGTCAAAGCGTTGAGTTTGACGTTGGCCCGGGCCGTAAAGGCGACGAGGCTCTTAACGTCCGGCCTGTCTGAATAGGCAGCGTCGCTGTTCGTCGTCGGCCTGATTGGCCGGCGGCGTTCGACGTTTT
>JBPCTU010000279.1:0-12308 GCA_051011515.1 Acidimicrobiales bacterium | reverse complement strand
GGGGGCGTCCGGGTGACGAGCGCCGGGGTCATGCTCGCACGCGACGTTGCGGAAACGACGCTAGGCCTGATGATCGTCGGCCGGAAGCGGATCTGGCAGCTCGGCCGCCACGTGAGTGCCGGGGGTTGGCGAGATGCGCCGACTTGGGATCAGTGGGACTCGCGTGAGTTGCACCGGTCCGTTGTCGGAATTGTTGGTGCGAGCAACGTCGGTCGGCACGTGATCGATCTGTTGGCACCGTTCGATGCCACGATTCTCGTCGCAGATCCGTTTCTCGATTCCGTGGCGGCCTCCGAGCTCGGCGTCGAGATTGTCGACCTGTCCGAGTTGGCGGCGAGGTCTGACGTAGTTTCGTTACATTGCCCGGAGAACCAGGACACGCGGGGCATGGTTGACGCGTCGGTGCTCGCGACGATGAAAGCGGGCGCAGTCTTGATCAACACGGCCAGGGGTGGGCTGATCGACGAGAAAGCTCTTGTGGCCGAGCTCGAGACCGGAAGGATCTTCGCGTTCCTTGACGTCACCGACCCAGAACCGCCACCGGTCGACAGCCCTCTCCGACGCTTGGATAACGTCGTCGTCACACCCCATATCGCGGGTTGCATCGAGAACTGCAACCGCATGGGGGAGCTGGCTGTGGAGGAAGTTGTGCGGCACCTCGGCGGCGAGCCCGCGGTATACGAGATCAAACGAGAGATGCTCGACAGGATCGCCTGACGACCTCGGGCATATGGGTCGGACCGTCGTCACTGCTGCCCCGCAGTGCGCGCCCGGTGGCTCCTGAAACCATCAACTGAGGATCAAACCCCCGTCGACCTCCAATGCCTGTCCCGTCAAGTACCGGGCATCGTCACTGGCGAGAAAGGTGATGACTCCGGCAATTTCTTCGGGCTGCGCGAGACGCTTCAGAGCAGTGTCGTCTGCCCGCATGTTCAGCCATTCGGGCCCTGTCATGCCGATCGTAGGACCGATCTCACCCGCCACCTTGCGAACCATCGCGGTATCGGTGTTGCCAGGGCACACCGCATTCACCGTGATACCCGCAGGGCCCAACTCCATCGCCGCGGATCGGGTGATGCCGATGACTCCGCTTTTGGTTGCCGAATACTCCGCGGAGAACGGCCAGCTCGTCTTGGCGGCCATCGATGCGATGTTGATGATCGAACCGCTCCCCTGAGCCACCATCGGAGGTGCCGCCAGACGGTTGGAGGTGAGCACCCCCGACAGGTTCACCGCAACGACGTCGTGCCATCTGTCTTCGGGGATGTCAGCCAGCGGCCCTCCGACATAGATGCCGGCGCTCGTCACGAGAACGTCGATTCGGCCCCACTGGCTCAAGACTGCCTCGAAAGCTTCTCGTTGTTCAGCCGTTTCGCGTACATCGCAGGTCAAAGCGAGCACCTCGACACCGTGACCTTTCGCTTGTGCGGCCGTGACGTTGTTGTCGGCATCGTTGATGTCGAGACAGGCGACACTGGCGCCTTCCGACGCGAAGCGTGACACCGTTGCAGCCCCGATTCCGGTGGCCGAGCCAGTGATCACGACGACCTGTCCTTCGAACCTTGCAGCCAAACGAAGTGTCCCTTCTTGATCAACCGGCGGATGTTCTGTCGTCAAACTACTGCGCACGCGTGGCTGTGGCAGCCGCCCAACCGGTGTGTCGGGTTCAGACCTGCGGTAACGTCGGGCCTCACATTCGCAGATGAGTCGTGCTCAACCGGTGGCGCATCCCCGGGAGGGACGGTTCGGGGAGGAGCTTGGCGATGCCGAGCGTTCTTGCCTACCACCGGCCGGGGACCCTGGAAGAGGCGTCTACCTTGCTGGCTGGGCTAAACCGAAGAGCCTTGGGCGGCGGCACGGTCGCAGTACCGGAGGCGCGCGTCCTGACCGACGACGGGGTCGAACTGGTCGATCTTCAGGCGTTGGGTTTGGACTCGATCGACGTATCGGCCGAGGCAGCTCGCCTTGGTGCCATGGTTCGCGTGGGCGCGATCGCAGCCGACGATCGGATGCCAGAGCTCTGTCGCGACCTGGCCCGGCGCGAACTCCCTTCGGCGCTGCGCAACCAGGCGACGGTGGGCGGAACGGTTGCGTTGGCCGATCCCGACAGTGTGCTCCTTGCAGGACTCCTGGTTTGTGAGGCATCGGTCGAGTTGCACGGCAAGCCGCCGGTCTCGCTCGGGAATCTGCTCATGTCGGGGATCGGCGATGGCCTGATCACGCACGTGCAGATCCAGACAGGTGGGGTAGGACTGACAGCTGCCACCGGCAGGACCCCGGCGGACGTCCCAATCGTGTCTGCAACGGCGCGGCGGGCACTGAACGGCGACGTTTCTCTCGCCCTGACCGGCGTCGCGTCGACCCCAGTGCTGGCAGACCCTGATGACCCGACGTCAGGGTTGGAACCTACGGCAGACTTCAGAGGAAGTTCGGATTATCGCCTGCACCTGGTCGAGGTGCTCGTCGGCCGGGTCCTGGATGGGTTGGCATCGTGAATCTGACACTGCTCATCAACGGTGAATCGGCCGACATCGAGTGCGAGCCCTTCGACACGCTCCTGGCGGTGTTGCGCCGACAGGGACTGGTCAGCGTTCGTTACGGATCGGACACGGGCGAAACCGGTGCCTCGGCCGTGTTGGTCGACGGCCGGCTGGTCAACACCGACTGCATGCTTGCGGCTCAAGCCGAGGGGCACGAGGTTATGACCGTCGAGGCACTGAACGAGCCGGAGCTTCATCCGATCCAAGCAGCGTTCGTCGCCACCGGCGCAATGCAGTCGGGTTATTCGGCACCGGCGATGATCCTTGGAACCCTTGCGCTGCTCGAAACCAACCCGGACCCGAGCGAGGCTGAGATCCGCGACATGTTGTCGGGCATCCTCGACCGCGAGACCGCTTATGTGAAGCCCGTCGAAGCGATCAACCGTGCGGCCGCGGTCCTGCGGGGCGAAGACACTGGCGCGTTCGGACCCTTGGTGATTGCGCCCATGACCGACGGCCGAAATGCCGCAACGGTTTCGCCAGACGACGTGGCGCCCGCAGCATCGCCGGCAGTGCCACGGCTGATTCCATCCAGGGACGTTCCGGAGATGAGCGTTGTCGGCAAACCCGAGGTGAAGGTTGATGCGTTACGTCTTGCGAAAGGGAATCCGGCCTTTACCGACGACTTCGAAGAGCGGGGTCAGCTCGTGGCGAAGGTGCTGCGAAGCCCTCACGCGCATGCCCGGATAGTCGACATCGACGACTCGGCTGCAGTTGCCCTCGAGGGGGTGCACGCCGTCCTGCACTACAAGAACACACCCAGGATCAAGTACGCCTCCGGCGGTCAGAGTTGGCCCAACCCCCACCCGCACGATCAGGTCAGCTTCGATAACAAGGTGCGACACGTCGGAGATCGCGTGGCTGCAGTGGCGGCGGAGACGCCGGAGATCGCTGCGGAGGCTTTGCGCTTGATCGAGGTCACCTACGAGCCACTTCCGGCTGTCTTCGACGAACTCGATGCCATGGTCGAAGGCGCACCGGTCATCCACGACGAAGACGACACCACCGACATTCACGACCGAGAACACAACATCGTTCACCACATCGACGCCGAGCGCGGCGACGTCGAAGCGGGTTTTGCCGAAGCCGACCACGTCTTCGAACAGACCTTCCGGGTACACCAGGTCCAGCAGGTGCCAATCGAGAACCACATCTCGGTTGCATGGCTCGACTCCGACGAGCGCATGGTCGTTCGGACTGCCACGCAGGTGCCCTTTCACACCCGCAGAATGTTGGCACCGTTGATCGGGATGGACATCAAGGACGTGAGGGTCATCAAACCCCGCATCGGTGGTGGATTCGGCGCGAAACAAGAGATGCTCATCGAAGACATCGCGGCTCACCTTGCTCGCGCGACGCGCCGACCCGTGAAGCTGGAACTCGACCGCGAAGAAGAGTTCATCGGCTCTCGCACCCGCCACCCCCAGACGCTTGTCTACAAGACCGGGGTCAACAAAGACGGAAAACTCGTATCACAGAAGCTTCGGCTGATCGGCAACACCGGCCCCTATGGAACCCATGCCTACACGGTCCAAACCGTTTCGGGCCTCAGGGGGCTGACCCAATACAACTGTCCGAACAAGAAGTTCGACTGCGATGTCGTGTACACGAACATTCCGGTTCCCGGCGCCTACCGCGGCTACGGCGCACCGCAGGCCGAGTTCGCTCTCGAGGCCCACATGGAGGACATCGCTCACCAACTCGGTATGGATCCCGTCGAGTTCAAGCGGAAGAACTGGCTCAGTGTGGGCAGCGAGTTGGACATCGCCCCGCACCTCGGCGAACGTTCGGTCGAGGAGGGAGACCTCGACGAGTATCCGAAGGTGCTTACCTGTGGCACCGAGGAGTGTGTAGCGCAAGGGCTCCGGGCAATCGAGTGGCACCGCCGCGACGACCCCGCCTGGCGGGCTCCGGCCGACCGGCCGCACATCCGTCGGGGTCTGGGCTTCGCCTATTGCATGCACGGCACTGCCATTCCGTTCCTGGACATGGGTGGTTGCAGCATCAAGTTGAACGATGACGGTTCTTTCAACATGTTGATCGGCGCCACCGACCTCGGGACAGGAGCAGACACAGTCATCGGCCAGATCGCTGCCGAAGTGCTCGGTGTACCCCTCGACGACATCAAGGTCTATTCATCCGACACCGATGTCACGCCCTTCGACACCGGTGCCTATGCCTCGTCGACGACTTACATCTCCGGCACTGCCGCCAAGATGGCTGCCGAGGCTGTGCGAGAGCGGCTCAAGGAACGCGCAGCGATGCTGCTCGACGTCGAGGAACCCTGCACCATCGAACTTCGTGACAAGCGGGCGTATGCCCCCGACGGGTCATCGGTGTCGCTGGAGGAAGTCGCCCTCGACTCGCTGCATTGGCAGGACCAAGAGCAGATCATGGGTACGGCCTCATACGTATCGCCCGAGTGTCCGCCGCCGTTCGCCGCGCAGCTGGCAGAGATCGAGGTCGATATCGAAACTGGTCAGGTCACCGTGCTCAAGTTGGTCATGGCAGTCGACTGCGGGGTGGCCATCAACCCCATCACTGCGTCGGGCCAGGTCGAGGGAGGCATGATCCAGGCGCTCGGTTATGGGCACTGTGAGGAGTTTGCCTTCGACGACGATGGCCGGATGCTCAATGCGTCGCTTGGTCCGTACAAGATCTATCGCGCCGATGAGATGCCCGAGACCGAGGTCTACCTGATCCAGACCATGGAGGATTCCGGCCCCTTCGGTGCCAAGGCTGTGGCCGAGATACCCAAGGATGGTGTGGCTCCGGCGCTACGCAACGCCATCCTGCACGCGACCGGAGTAGCCATCAACGACATCCCATTCACTCCGGAGCGCGTCTATCAGGCCATGGAAGGCGCCAATTGACCCTGGTCCTGCCCGACTGGCTGGTCACCAGCGCCGACGTCGCTCCTCGGCAGAACTGGGGCCTGAGGGTGGTTGACGAGATTGTGGTCGAGGTTGCGCCCAACTCGCAGCTGAAGGCAGCACACCCCGGCGACGATGTCGTCGACGCCGCGGGGCAGGTGGCATTGCCGGGTTTCGTGAATGCCCACGTCCACATGTACGGCGTGCTCGCCCACGGCATTCCCATCGAGACCCATCCGAGTGGGTTCTGGAGTTTTCTGGAGGACTTCTGGTGGCCCCAGGTCGAGGACGCACTCGATGCCGAGATGATCAGCGCCGCTACTGCTTGGGCGTGCGCCGAGATGGTGCGCTCGGGCATCACGAGCTTCTACGACATCCTCGAAGCTCCGAATGCAGTGCCGGAGGTTTTGCTCGCAGAAAGGGAAGTGGTCGCCAAGTCGGGTTTGCGTGGCATCCTGAGTTTCGAGGCGACAGAACGTGCTGGACCCGAGATAGCCGAGCTGGGGCTCGCCGAGAACACATCGTTCATCGAGGCTTGTCGAAACGACCGACTGATCTCGGGGCTCATGTGTTTCCACACGACCTTCACTTGTTCGAAGGATTACATACGCCGCGCATTCGATCTCGCCGCTGAGTACGGGGTGTTGACTCACGCTCACTGCAACGAGGGTGTCCACGAAGGCGAATGGTGTACCGAGAATGTCGGGATGCGCACGCTCGAGTACTACGAGGAGATGGGCGTGGCCGGGCCCGGCTTCCTTGCGAGCCAATGCGTTCAGCTGTCCGATCGCGAGTTGGAGATCATCGCCGCTACGGACATGAAGGTGACCCACATGCCGCTGGCCAACTGCGAAGTCGGAGGTGGCATCGCCCCAATACCAGAGTTGATCGATGCAGGGGTGACCGTCGGCCTGGGCAGCGATGGGTACGTCAACGACTTCTACGAGGTCATGCGCGGTGCCTTCTTGTTGCACAAAGCCAGATTGCTCGACCCGGGCGTCATGCCGGCAGCCGCCGTTCTGCACATGGCCACAGAAGGTGGAGCGGCGGCGCTTGGGCTCGATGGCGTCGGCAGGCTGGATGTCGGATGCTCGGCTGATCTGCAGCTGGTGGAGTCCTCATTCCCGACGCCGGTGAGAGAACACAATCTGCTGGATCAACTCGTCCTGTGGCGCAACCATGGTGACGTGTGCGATGTCATGGTGGCCGGAGAGTGGCGGGTCCGCGATCGAGAGATTCTTGGCGTTGACATGGAGCAGCTCCGCGCCCGCGTAGGTGAACAGGCCGAGAGGTTGTGGTCAGGATGATCCCAAGTGGCTCCAGCTGCGCTGTGGTGTCGCCGGGTGCATGTGAGCGCTCGTCATGACGCTGATGTCGGAGCTGATGGCAGCGATCGACGATCGGGTTCCCGTGGCCGTGGCGACAGTCATCTCAACCCACCGTTCAGTGCCGCGACGGGCCGGCTCGAAGATGTTGGTGTATGCCGACGGGACGATCTCGGGTTCGATCGGCGGGGGCGAGATGGAATCCCGTGTCATCGCGGAGTGTCTCGATGCCCTTGCTGTCGGACGACCACGCCGACTGACGTATTCGCTGCTCGACCCCAGCACCGGTGACCCCGGCGTCTGCGGCGGTGAGGTCGAGCTCTACCTGGAGCCGCAGATGCCCACCACCACTATCTATGTGATCGGAACCGGCCATGTTGGGCAGGCGGTTGTGGAGCTCGCTAGCTGGCTGGGTTACCGAGTGGTGGCGTGGGACGACAGGACCGAGCTGACCGAAGCGGTTCGCGAAGCCGATGTCGTGTTGTCCGGCTCGATCGAGCAGGCGTTGGAGGAAGAACCGGTTGATGAGCACGCGCGGATAGTCATGGTGACGAGAAACGTTGCTCTCGACACGGAGCTGCTCCCGGCTCTGTTGGCGACGCCGGCCCCGTACGTGGGTCTCATGGGGAGTACACGGCGTTGGGCGACAACTCGGAAGCTCCTCGAGGACCAGGGCATGGCTGCCGCCGATCTCGACCGCGTTCATTCGCCGGTAGGCCTCGAGATCTCGGCCGAGACGCCGGCGGAGATCGCGGTTTCGGTCCTAGCCGAGGTCATCGGGCACGAACGTGGCGAATGACGAACTGTGCCTGATTCGCGGGGGCGGCGATCTGGGCACCGGGGTCGCTTGGCGGTTGACTCGCTCCGGTTTCCCCGTTGTTGTCACCGATCTTGATCGGCCCCTTGCCGTCCGAAGGCGGGTCGCACTGTCAACTGCCATCGATGAGGGCCATGTCGATATCGAAGGCATGATCGGCCGGTCGGCTCGTTCTGCAGATGAGGCTGTGAGACTTGCGTTCAGCGGTGACGTGGGTGTGGTGGCTTCAGCGGGACTTCCCGAAGTTGGGGCCGGCGTGGTGGTAGACGCACGGCTCTCCAAACGGAACATTGACACCACAATCACCGACGCTCGCGTGGTCGTTGCTCTCGGACCGGGTTTCGCTGCCGGTGTCGATTGTCATGCGGTCGTGGAGACTCTCCGAGGTCCGCGCTTGGGGCGAGTGATCTGGGATGGTTGCGCGGCGGCCGACACTGGATCCCCGGGAGTTGTCGGGACCAAAGGCATGGAGCGGGTTCTCCGTGCGCCGGGCGATGGAAGCGCGGTCTGGTCGGTCGCCATTGGCGACGTTGTGGCCGCCGGCCAGCCGTTGGGATTGGTTGGGGGCCTACCTGTGTCGTGCCCGTTCGACGGCAAGGTTCGTGGACTCATACGGGAAGGCGTTGAGGTCTCGCTTGGGGCCAAGATCGGCGATGTTGATCCGCGGACCGACGTTGCGGCCGATGAGATCTCCGACAAGGCATTGGCCGTCGGCGGCGGCGTCCTCGAGGCGGTGATGGTGTGTTTGAACCAGTTCCGCTGAGCTCGGTGGCCCAGGCGTTGGATCTGGGGGTACACGAACACGTATCGATCGTTGGTGGAGGAGGGAAGACGACGGTTCTTCATGCTCTCGGAGATCAGCTGAACGGTTCGGTAGTGCTCACCTGCACCACCAAAATGGGCCATGACCAGCACCGGGGCCGGCCGGTTCTTCTCGATCCGAGCCCGGATGAGCTGGTTGATGCTGCGACTGGACAACCGGTGATGGTGTGGAAGCGAATCCAGGGCCAGAAGGCAGTTGGCGTTTCCCCCGAGGCATGTGACGAGTGGTTCTCCCGGGTGGATCATGTGGTCATCGAGGCGGACGGTTCACGGCGGCGACCATTCAAGGCGCCGGCCGATTACGAGCCGGTCGTGCCCGGCACCACCACAACGATGGTCTCGGTGATTGGCGCCGATGCCCTCGGCCGGGTGATTGCCGACCAGTGCCATCGTCCACTTCGAGTTGCCGCGTTGGCGGAGTGTTCGGCGTATGAACGGCTGAGTCCAAGAGCGGCCGCAACAGTGTTGACCCACGAACGCGGTGCGCTCAAGGAATGTCCAGCCGATGCACGATTCGTGGTGGTTGTAACCAAGGTGGACGACGCGACTCGGGAGATGGTCGACGAGATGGCTTCGGCTGTGGTTGAGATCTCGCCCGGGACCGGCGTGGTGCTACTCGCCAGCTCATCGGAGGACTAGTGCTGCGACGGCGAGCCATAACCCGTGATTGTCACCTAGCGTTCTGCCAGCGTGAAGTGACCGCGGGAGCGCGCTTTACGCTGGCAGAACAGTTCGAGCCCCAGTCGGGTCAGCTGCAGCCGACCATTAGCCGGGCACCCCGGTCGCCGGCTTGGCCTCCTCTGGTTGTGCTTCGATCGGTGGTGCGGGAGCGGAGGGTGGTCGGATGAAGAGAAGTATCAACGTGATCCCGGAATGTCCGGTTGACGAGATCGTTTCCCTCGCCATCGCTGCCGAAGAGCTCGGGTTCGAGCGCTGCTGGGTCTACGACGAGGGTCTCGCCACCCGTGATGTCTACGTGACGATGGCGGCCATCGCGGCAGCGACGGACCACATCGAGTTGGGTCCCGGCATCACGAACCCCTACACGCGGCACCCAGCCCAGACCGCATCAGGCATTGCGACTCTGGACGAGTTGTCCGGGGGGCGGGCATTCTTGGGCGTTGGCGCCGGGGGCTCTCTCACGCTCGACCCGATGGGTCTGAAGCGGTCGAGCCCCCTCACGGCGGTTCGCGAGACGATCGAAGTGGCTCGAAGTCTTTTTGGCTCATCTTCGGTCGACTACGACGGTGGGCGTTTTCAGCTCCACAGTGCTTCGGTTCCTTATGGTCGGTCCGACATCGAGATCTGGCTCGCAGGACGAGGTCCCAAGATGTTGGCTCTGGGAGGCGAGGTGGCCGATGGGGTCATGCTCGACTTCATCCACAAGCCGAGCCTCGGGTCCTACATCGAAGGGGTGAGGACCGGAGGCCCGGCAAGGATCTGCTACTCGACAGCGATCGTGACCGATCACGATGACCTCGAATTCGTTCGACCACATATGACGTACCGGCTTGTCGATTCCCCTCAGGCGGTCAGAGACGCGATCGGGCTGGGCGACGCTGATAGGGACCGTATCTACGCGGCAATGGCCGGCGGATTGGGCGCGGCGGCCGAACTCGTGGAGGATCGGTGGATCGAGCCGTTCGTCATTTTGGGCGACGTTCAGGCATGTGCCGCAGAGGTCCATGCCTTGGCAGAACAACACGGGATCGAGGAGTTCCTCTTGCCGATGTTCGACATGCCCGACCAGGTTGCCTATCTCTCGCGCGTCGCCGAAGTGCTCCGCAGCTGACAACTAGCGACCGAAATCGAAGTCCCTGACCTCTTCCATCGCTTCGGAGAGCGTTGCGACGGCACCTTCGAAGAGCGATTTGCCGAGTTCGGGGTTGGCCCCGGTTGGGTCACCGATGTAGCCGTCGGGGTGGAAGTCGTTCGACAGCCACCCGAAGGACACCGAGCCGCCGAACTTCACGTGAGTGTTCTCGGCCAAGGCTTCTGGAACCCGTCGCTCGGTTTTTGCCAAATCGACCAGTTCGGGCCTGAGGTGCATGAAGACCGAGGTCTCATTGCGGCCGCCGTGAATACCCATCCCGAGTTCTTCTTCGGTCGAAGATCCGCCGTAGGCCGGTGGCAGCGATGGATGCATCAGGAACGTCTTGAGTCCGAACTCGAGCCGGAGCTCGCGAAGCGCTGTGCCGAGGTGCGTTGTGTTTCCACCGTGACCGTTGAGCAGCACGAGCCGTTCGGCGCCCGTGCTGGCGACAGACCTTCCGAGATCGTGCAGGACCGACATCATCGTGGAGGGCGAGAGCCACAACGTCCCCGGCGACCAGGCATGTTCGTTGGACTTCGAGACCGACATCGTGGGGAGCTGCCACACGTCGAGAGACTCTCCACACTCGGCGACAACGGCGGTAGCGGTCTCTTCAGCAATGACCGTGTCGACCGACAAGGACAAATGCGGCCCGTGTTGTTCGATGGCGCCAACTGGTAACAAGAGGATGGAAGACGGCTTGATGGCGTCGGCAATAGCCGGTCCGGTGAGGTCCTCGTACCGTCTGCTCATCTCCGGACTGTATCAATCCGCTGAGCAACGCTTGGTCTATCCGCAGAGCAACGCTTGTTGCTCTGCGGCTGTGCCGGAGGCGGGATTCCGCTCCTCAACCCTCGTCGCTGGGTTGGGGCGGAGACGGGTTCGGGCGGTGTCGCGGTCGTGGCTTCGAAGCGTTCTGCCAGCGTGAAGTGAGCGCGGGGGCGCGCTTTACGCTGGCAGTAGTGGCCCAAGGGGCAGAAGGCCTGAGGTCAGGAGACGAGGATGAACAGGTAGAGCAGCAGGCCGAGCACCAGCGGCAGCCCGATCGCAACGACCAGGAGCTTCAGCGCCCAATCCCGCCAGCTGTCCTCGTTCCGTTCATTTCGGTCGATGACGTTCAACGCGTGCCAGTCATCGGCGTTCCATTCGTCCACCCACTCGTCGTCAGGCCCGTGTTCATCTCCTGGTACTGCCGACATGTTCAGGCCTTCATGCGTGGATCGGTGGTTGATCGATGGTCCACCCGACTGTGCGTTCGAGTTGGGATGCCACGCCCAGCAACAAGTCTTCCCTGCCATACGCCGCAACAAGTTGCACACCCACGGGTAAGCCGTCAGCTGTCCGGTTGAGGGGCAATGAGATCGCCGGTTGACCGGTCACATTGAACATCGACGTGTAGGCCCCATATGGAATCGACCTTAGTGATGCCCGAAGCGGTTCGTCCGGCGTCGACGTCAGCTCGCCGATGAGCGGCGGTGGCTCCATCGTCGTTGGCGTAAGCAGAACGTCCCAACCGTTCTCCCACCACTCGGCCATATCGCGCCGGAACGTGTGCATCGCTGCTTGTGCTTGTGTCAGCTGTACCGCACTCAGCCCTCGGCCCATCTCTGCCATTGCCCACGTCGCCGGCTCCACATCGTCTTCGCTGAGCTCTCGCCCGATCATCTCGCCGAGCCTGATCACGTTGGCTGCAGCGTAGGAGACCCAAACCGCACTGAAGTGCAGAGCGACGTCGGGGTCGTCGGCGATGGTGGGGTGGCTTTCTGCCACGTCGTGCCCGAGCTCGGCCAGCAACGCGGCGGCCGAATCCACCGAGGCTGCACACTCGCTGTTCAGCGTCAGATTGTCCCGCGGTGACTTGTTCCACGCACCAATTCTGAGTTTCTCAGGATCGCGACTCACCAGATCGGCGTAGGGACGACCGAACGACGGTGCAACTACCCCGTCTCCGAGAGTGGGGATCGCAGTGACATCGAGGATCGAAGCAGAGTCGCGCACCGTGTGAAACACAACGTGTTGCACGGACAGTCCCCACTCGTCCTGGTAAGGCCCCATCGACACCCTGCCGCGATTTGGTTTCAGGCCCACAAGGCCGCACATCGCCGCAGGGATACGAAT
>JBPCTU010000278.1:0-3994 GCA_051011515.1 Acidimicrobiales bacterium | reverse complement strand
AGGCTGACCGGAACGCCGGCGATCTCGCCGTCGCTGAAGCCTTCGAGAGAGGTGGTTGGGCTGTTGGAAGTTGAGCCTGCAGCGTTGATGATCGCCAGTGAGGCGCCAGCAACGACGTTCTCGTGTTCAGCTCCGAACGTGCCCTCGCACTCTCCGAGAATCCCGAGGCGAACCTCGGTGTCTCCTTCGGCTGGTTCCTCGGCCGGCTCTTCGGCCGGCTCTTCTGCCGGTTCCTCGGCCGGCTCTTCTGCCGGCTCTTCTGCCGGTTCTTCTGCCGGTTCTTCTGCGGGCTCCGACGCGGAGTCGTCCGACGACGAACTTGATGAGTCGTCATCGTCCCCGCAGGCGGCGGCCACGAGCGTCAGGGCGAGGATGATGCTGAGCAATTTCAGCAAGCCTCGCGAGGTGAATGATGTGGACATGAAAGGAATCCCTCCGTTGTGTGTTGTTGGCGAGTTATCGCCGCTTCGAGCCATGTCACGCATGGTCACGATCCTGTGTGTTCGGGGTCGAGAGCCCCGGCGTCTTTGGGTGTGGTCGGTCGGCGAGGAGTGCGGGCAAAGACCGAGAGAATCGCCTTGTAGCAGCGGTCGATGATGCCCATCAGTCCCTCGGGTGAGGCCACGACGATCACGAGGACCAAAACGCCGATCCAGGTGTGGAACGTCGATTCGGTCAGCGTCCACTCGCCCGGAATGTGTTGCAGCACCTCGTTGAAGGAACTGGCGAGCGGAAGATCTCTCAGGTAGTTGTTCGCGGCCACAAAGACGAAGGCGCCCAGCCACGCACCTTCGAGGCGGCTGATGCCCCCGATGACCGCGATGACCAGCAAGTCGATGGTCGGGCCCGCATCGATCGACTGCGGCGCTATCTGACCGTTCCACCAAACATTGAGCACACCCGCGATACCCGCGACGAAGCCGGCCAAGGTGAACGCCAACGTTCGGTGCAACGGCACGTTGAAGCCCAACGACGCCATGCGGACTGGATCGTCGCGGATCCCCTGCAGCACCATGCCGAAGGGCGTGCTCCGGATGAGGCGGAACGCGAGGTAGATGACGATCGAAAGCCCCAGCCCCAGGTAGTACTGGCGAACCGGGTGATCGTCGAACAACGCTGGTGGATCGATCCCAGTCAGGCCACTCGAGCCCGACAACTCCACGACGGATCGGAAGAACAACACTCCGATAACGGCGTAGGTGAAGGTCAGCATCAGGTAGTAGATACCCGTGGTGCGGCTGGCGAGTGCACCCATGATCAAGGCAACGAAGCTGGTGATCGCCAACGCGATCAGTATCGCCACCCACGGGTTCCATCCGAGTTTCAGCCCTTTCGAACCGGTCTCGGCGACGAAGTTGCCGATCATGAAACCGGCCACGCCGAACATGAGCAGCTGGGCCATGGAGATCATGCCGCCGTACGCAGCGAGGAAGACAACCGATGAGGCGGCAATGCCGAGCATCATCGTTCGGGTCATGACGAACTCGACGAAGAAGTCCGACCCGTAGAGCGGGAGGAGCAGCAGTAGTCCGGCGACTATGAGAAGGGTCACCGTCTCGAGAGACGCAGAGGACATTCGGCGGGTGCTCATTCGGCCCGCCCGAACAATCCGCTCGGCCGCACTGCGAGCACGAGGGCCAACAAGATGAAGGTCAGGAGTGTCGAGTACTGCGTCCAGCCCTGCGGTAGATAGGACGGTGAGAAGGCCAAGACCCCGCCGTAGAGCAGCGAGCCGGCGACAGCGCCCTTGACCGAACCCAGACCGCCGATGATGACCACGACCAACGAGTTCACGAGCCAAGCGCCGTCAGCCGAAGGCGACACCCCGCTGAACGAGGCGCCCATGACACCACCCATGCCGGCGAGGAATGCTCCGACGAAGAAGGTAATGGCGAAGATGACGGTGATGTTGATGCCGAGCGCTCGAACCATGTCCTGGTCATCGACGCCGGCCCTGATGACCATGCCCATACGGGTCCGGTTCAGCCAGACCCACAGTGCCATGCCGACCACAAGCGCCACGGCCATCATGAACAGTCGCGACGTGGCGTACCGTTCGCCGAACATCGAGGGCAGACTGCCCGAGTCGAAGAACTTCGTGACGCCGCCGGGCCAAACCATTCTCTCGGCCAAGCCACCGAATCGGTGCAACATCTGGTCGGAGACGATGACGGCTATGGCAATCGTGATCAGCGCCTGCTGGAGCTCGTTACCCTGGTTCCAGCGCAGGAAAACCTGCTGGATGACAACGCCGAGAATGGCCACCACCGTCGCCGCGACCAGTAGTGGGATGAACCAATCGGCAAGACCGACATCCTCGGGGTTGATGTTCTGCTCCTTGCCCACCATCTCCTGTTGGACTTCGATGCCGATGTAGGCGGCCAACAAGAAGAACGATCCGTGGGCCATGTTGACGGTCCGCATGAGCCCAAAGATCAGGGTGAACCCCGACGCAACCACGAAGAGTAGACCTGCGAGAGTCAGCGCATTCAGCACCGTTACCACGAACTTGCCAGGCTCCTCGACAGCCGAGCCGGCGGCGCCGTTGGCGAAGAAGAGCACGTACAGCGACGCGAACCCGACTGCCACCCAGACGAGGATCGTCGGTACCTTACGAAGCCACCGTTGTTGCTCGGGGCTCAACCGGAGGAGGCCATGTCGGACGCTGGCAGGAGCGGCCGCAGTGGTTGTTTCCTCTGTGCTCATTGCCTCACCCCCCGGTGCAGTCCGAGATCTTCTGATCTCGATGAGTTCGAACCTACGAAGACGGGGTCGACGCCAACAGATGCGTGGGAGCGATCCGGACCGGAGCATCGGAGGGGGCGCGAAAGAACTAGACGCATCTCAGTACAAGTCCCTGGGAGCCCAGCGAAGGTGTTCGAGGGTGGCTCTGACCCCCGAATCGAGCGATGTCGGGAGACGCGAAGCAAGGACTGGACCCTCGGAGGAACCAGGGGCAGCCACAGGGACTGGATAGTCGGTTTCGCCCAGGACCAGGCTGGTCGACCCGCTGGCTGCGCTGACTGTCTGAACGAAGGAAGCCATCGTCGATGTCGAACCACAGAGGTTGACCACCGACTGGGTCCGAGCCGACATTCGAGCCGCGTGGATGAGCGCTAACGCAACGTCGCTCACGTACTGAAAGTCGGCGATGCCCCTGTGGGGCAACTCAAAGGGTTCGTTCTGTATCGTCGCGGCGATCGCCCTCGTCGGCGCCGAGGTGGGTCCCGAACTCTGACCTGGTCCATAAACGAGGTTTGCCCTGACCCCGACGCTGAAGAAGTCGCGTTCTCGCCCCCAGCTCTCGGCCCGACCTTCGACCGCTCGATGGAAAAATCCGAGGGGAGACTGTGGATCGGGTGTCGCGTCAGTGCCCACGGGCGTCGGCGACGCGGGAAACACCGCCATCGAGCTCTCGTATGCAAAACCCTGGACTCCGGACTCGCCGGCGTGGCGAAGGAGCAGGTCGAGTGACCGGAGCGGAGCGTCGTCCTCGGTGGGCCCACCACTCTCTTCTTCGCGCTGTGTGAGAGCAGTGGTTGTGTGCACGATGTGGGTTACACCCGACATGGCAGCCTTCAGTCGCATCTCGTCGGCCGCTGCCGAGTCGACCCGCTCGACCTCACGGAGCCGCCTTGGATCGTTGACCAAACGGAGTCGCCTGTCGTCTCCCATTGGGCCGAACGCGACGGTATCCACGCCCTCCGCGATCAGGTGCTTCACCGTCCAGGCGCCAAGAGCACCTGCGGTGCCAGTGACGAGGAACCTCTCCTCAGTCACCATCGAAACCGCTCCTGTTGGTGAGCGGACTGCGTCCCATGTGCCTACGTTCGTGGCGAGCGCTCCGCGTAACCAGAGACATGGGGACGACTGGAACTAGCTCTTTGGAACTAGCCCCTTCGGGCCGCGGCGATGCTCAGCTGTCGCGGGCAGTCAAAATGAAGGCCGCGGCCTCGGTACGGCTCTGCACGTTGAGCTTCATCAAGATGTTGCT
>JBPCTU010000277.1:0-2690 GCA_051011515.1 Acidimicrobiales bacterium | reverse complement strand
GCGCCGGCTCAACCCGTCGTGACCACCGAGTACATCGACGCCAACGGGGATCCGGTGCTCGTCGAGATCCCCGGTCAGCCCGAAGTGACAGAGGCTACCTACGCCTCGGAGTACGAGGACGACGACTACGAGGAGTACGAGGAGGACGACTACGAGGATCACGGAGAGTACGAAGACGAGGAGTACGAGGATCACGACTACGACGAAGACGGGTACGAGGACGACGACGAGGAGCACGAAGCTGGGTACGAGCACGACGACGAGGAGCACGAAGCTGGGTACGAGGACGACGAAGATGTCTGAGCTCAGTGAGGAAACGGGCTCCGGGCCTCGGCCGACCGCCGAGGCCCGTCCCCGACCCGAGCGGCCACCTCGAGGGGGTGCCGCGTCGGGGGCCAAGATCGTGGTTGCGGGTTTGGCAGTCGGAGCGGGTCTCACCATCGCCGGCACCATGGCGGCTACGGCGCAGATCGCCCAGGTGAACGAAACCCCACAGACTTACATCCAGCGGGTCGTGGTGGTACCCGAAGACACGACCCAACCACAGCTGGCAGCGCTGGTGGCCAGCGACAGCCAGCGGAGCGGGGCGTTGCTGGCATCGGCCGGGATCGCACCACACCCGGCAACGGGGGCCGCGGTCCCACAAGCCGAGAGCGAGGCGAGTTGAGATGTCGGCACTCGTTGTAACAGATCAGAGGTCTCGCTCGACTAAGGAAGAGCACCGCTTCTCGGCAATGGGTACGTTCGTTCAAGTCCTGGTGGTAGGCGGCCGGCACGGGCTAGTGCGCGACGCCGAGGCGAGAATCGACGAACTCGAGTCGATGTGGAGTCGATTTCGGGCCGACAGCGAGGTCTCGTTGGTGAACCGACTGGGCTCGAAGCGGCCCGTGAAGGTTTCGCCACCGACCCTCCAGCTGATCGACCGAGCCTGTCTTGGCTGGCGGTTGAGCGAAGGTGCCTTCGATCCCACTGTGCTGGGTGCGATGCACGCCGCCGGCTATGCGAATTCCTTTGCCGGTAGCACATGCTCACCCAGGGCTGCCTCTGACCCGCAGGCGGCGCCGGGATGTGGCGGGATCATGATTGACAGGTCGACGTCAACGGTCCGGTTGGACGAAGGGGTGGGGCTCGATCTCGGAGGAATCGGCAAAGGCTTCGCCGCGGACCTTGTCGTGAATGAGATCTCGAGAGCTGGTGCTGCCGGCGTCCTGGTGAATATCGGGGGCGACCTCGTTGCCCGTGGAGAGACGGGCGAACCGGGGGGCTGGACAGTATCAATCATCGAGCCCAGCGTTTCCTCGGAGCCCTTTGGGACGGTCGCCTTCGACGAAGGGGCAGTCGCGACGAGCTCGGCCGCAAAACGTAGGTGGGAAACGAACCTCGGGCGCCGTCATCATCTGATCGACCCAGAAACTGGGGCATCGCGAGTCGGTGGTCCGTTGCTCGTCTCAGCACTTGCCTGTGAGGGCTGGCTGGCCGAGGTGACCACCAAGTCGCTCATGGCGGGGCAACCAGCAGCCGCTGGCCTGGCATCCGTCCCCTCGTTGGCCGTGTCCGAGGAAGGGCAGGTGCGACTCTTCGCCGGGATGGGGGAGTACCTCTCATGACGTCGGAGATCTGGTGGTATGTGGCCCGTTCGGGGGGCATCGTGGCGCTCGCGCTCACGGGCCTGTCGGTGATCTGGGGTCTTCTCTACTCGACGCGGGTGCTCCAGGGAAGGCCGACTCCAAAGTGGACGCTCGACCTCCACAAGTTCCTCGGGCTCTCGTCGGTCGCGTTCACCGGCGTGCACGTAGCTGCGTTGATGCTCGACAGCTACATCCAGTTCAGTTGGCTCGACATCCTCGTTCCGTTCGTGTCGGCGTGGAACCCCCTGGGCGTCGCTCTGGGCATAGTTGCCGCGTATCTGTTGCTGGCAGTGCAGATCAGCTCGGCATTCATGAGGAAGATGCCACGCCCCTGGTGGAAGCGCATCCATCTCACCAGCTACGGACTCTTCTGGTTGGGAATCGTTCACGGGATTGTGGCGGGTACAGATGCGGGCAATCCGCTCTATGTTTTGGCCAGCTCGGCCAGCATCATCACCGTGCTCTTTCTCACTGTCTACCGCGTCCTCACCCAGAGAAAGCTGAGTCGCTCCGATCGGCCCGTCCGTACTGGGGTGCCGAGTGGTGTCTCCTAGGCTTGAGGTCAGGCATGCGGGTCTTGGTGGTGGAAGACGAACTGACGATGGGTGCGGCCATTCGGGTCGGACTCGAAGCCGAGGGATTTGCGGTCGATGTGGCCACCGACGGTGAGACGGGTCTTTGGATGGCCACCGAGCAGCCCTACGACGTCATCGTCCTCGACATCATGCTGCCAAAGCTCAACGGTTACCAGGTCTGCGCTCGCCTGCGCGAGTCCGAGATTTGGACACCAGTCCTCATGTTGACGGCGAAGGATGGCGAGCTCGACGAGGCGGAAGGACTTGACACCGGCGCCGATGATTTCGTCACCAAACCATTCGCCTTCGTCGTGCTCCTGGCTCGTATACGGGCGTTGGTTCGCCGGGGAGCGGCCGAGAGGCCTACCACATTGGTGTCCGGTGACCTGGCGGTCGACCCGGCGGCCCACAAGGTGTTCATTGCCGGCGAGACGGTCGAGCTCACTGCGCGCGAGTTCGCGATCCTCGAATTCATGGTTCGTCGAGC
>JBPCTU010000276.1:0-6289 GCA_051011515.1 Acidimicrobiales bacterium | reverse complement strand
ACCGGCGTCGACGCTTTCGCCGAGTCGTACCACAGCCCCCAGACCCATCCGCAGCTGTTGTGGTATCTGGATGACCTCGACATCCAGATTGACCTGTACGACAAACACAGCCGATATCTCATCGCGTTCGGCCTACTCAGCCCGCGGGTCGAGTCGACGCCCGAGATCCCACCGCCCCTCAAGGCGTTGATGACCAACGCCGGCATGGACCCTGCTTCGTACGACGGGCCGATGACCAACATCCGCCAAGCGGTCCAAGAACAGATGCGCGCCAACCAGGACGAGCTGGGCAAGGACTACTCCGAGCTGAACGACGACCAGCTCACCGATGACTACAACTACCTGGTCTTCCCGAACGTCACGCTCAACACCCATGCCGATGATCTGATGTTGTTCCGGCACCGCCCCCACCCGACCGATCCCAACCGAATGTTGTTCGACATCTGGATGTTCGAGCTGATTCCCGAAGGCGAGGAGTGGCCCGATCTACCGCGCCACGACTACCGGCCACCAGGCAGCACCCGGTCTCTCGGAATGGTCATCGATCAGGACGCGGCAAACCTTAAAACCGTGCAGCAGGGTATGAACAGCTCGGCATATCCAGGGCTGTGGCTCGGTGAGCAGGAGCTGCGATTGCGCCACTTCCACAAGACCATTACCAACCTGGTGGGCCCCGACGAGTGATCCCACCCACATAGGCGCTGGCCCGGCTGGTTCGGTTCAGCCGGCAGCAGAGTCGTAGGTGGACTTGAGAAGCCGCGAGGCCTCCTCGCGTCGTCGCATCGCCACCGGCTCCAGATCTTCCTCGGCGGGTAGATCAACGCCAAAGTGACCGAAGCGGTCTGAGCCCCGCACCAGCATCGCAGTGTCCAAGTCGTGCACGGTCTGGCGCATCGACGGGGCGATGTACTGGATGTTCAGCCCAATGCGGCGATCGTCGCTGGTGTTGGGGCGCGACGAGTGGACAGTCCATCCGTGGTGGAGCGAAGCCTCGCCGGGCTGAAGGTCGCACAGCACTGCGCTTCCTTCGTCGAGGCTCGATATCTCCTGGCCATGGTGCAAGATGTTCGACTCGTCGTCGGTGACACGGTGTTCCAGCTCACCATGCCGGTGGCTACCCGGGATCATTGCCATACAGCCGCTTGCTGCCGTCGCGGGACTGAGCGCAATCCACGCACCAACCTCAGCGTCGCCGTCAAGACCCCAATAGGTGAGGTCCTGGTGCCAAGTGATCTTGGCCGGTGTGTGTGGCTCCTTGATGATGTAGGCCACGTTGTAGATCAAGATGTCGGGCCCGATCAGCTGCGCGACCGCGTCGAGCAGATCGAGACTTGTGGCCAACTCCATCGGCGACCTCAGAACGGTATGAATCTTGTCCCAGTAGTGGAGTGGACCGACCTGAGCCTCAGCTCTTTCCAGAGCCGCCCGGTGCTCCGCCGCCTCTTCCGCCCCAATCAGAGTCAACGGCGAAACGAAGCCGTCGCGCTCCCACGCTTCTTTCAACGCGGACCCATCCATCACGCGAAATCGTACCCTCGCCGAGTGTGTTCAGAGTTGGCAAACGCCACATGGACAACCACTACGCTCCGCTCATGCTTGACGTAGGAACCCCCGCACCAGACTTCGAAGCGCTCAACCAGGATGGCCAGACCGTTAGCCTTTCGGACCATCGCGGCAGCTGGGTCGCTCTGTGGTGGTACCCCAAAGCCTCTACAGGTGGTTGAACGCTTGAAGGACAGGGGTTCCGTGATCGAGCCCCAGAGTTTGAAGCGGCAAACGCCGTCATCATCGGTGCGTCTTTCGACACCGTTGACGACCAGAAGACCTTCGCCGAAAACGAGAGCTTTCCCTACGCGCTCATCAGTGATCCCGACAAGACCATCGGCGCGTCATACGACGCTGTTCGCGGTCCGGACGAGGACTACGGCGACTTCCCTCGCCGAATCAGCTACCTGATCGACCCCGAAGGTGTCATCGCTGCCAACTACGACGCCCAAGGCACCGACCTGAGCGAACACGCAACTGTCATTCTCGGAGACATCGCCGCCCGGTCGTAGCTCGAGCGCAGCTAGGTCGCCGGGTAGGTGGTCGGCTCGACGAACTCGGGTGGAACGGTCAGTTGGTCCGACTGTTCCTCAACACCCTCGTCGTAGTTCTCAACCCAGTGCACGAACTCGGGCAGCGGCAAAGGCTTGCTGATCCCGTACCCCTGAAGTAGATCGCATCCGAGCTCACCCAGACGCGTTTGGATCGATTCCGTCTCGACACCTTCGGCCACCACCTCGAGCCCGAGGTTGTGGCCAAGATCGATCGTCGACTTCACGATCACTTCGTCGTTGCTCTCCATCATCATCTCAGAGACGAAGCTCTTGTCGATCTTGAGCTCGGACACCGGCAAGTGGCGCAGGTTGACGAGTGACGAGAACCCGGTTCCGAAGTCGTCAACCGACAGTCGAAGACCCAGGTCGTTCAAGCCACGCATGATCCTGTGGGTCCTTGCGGGATCACCCATCATCGTGCTCTCGGTGATCTCCAGCGTGAGCAGCGCCGGGTCGACGCCGGTTCGCTCCAGCGCCGAAGCGACGAGAGTCTCCAGCTGTTCGTCGAGCAGGCTTTGCGCCGAGATGTTCACTGCGACCGAAATCGCCCAACCTCGGCGCTCCCACTCGGCTGCCGCACTAAGGGCCTTGTCGAGAACTTGGATCGTCAGAGCCTCGATCAAGCCGGCTTGTTCGGCGAGCCCGACAAACACCTCCGGGCTGATGGGGCCACGTTCAGCGTGGTTCCAGCGAACGAGTGCCTCGGCCGCAACCACCTTGCCGGATTCGGACTCGATCTTGGGCTGGTAGTGGACGTCGAGCGCACTGTCTTCCAAGGCGCTGCGCAGATCTGCCAACAAGCCCAACCGAACTGAGTCGCTCTCTTCCAGGTCGTCCCGGAACAACGACGAGCGGACATGGCGCCGTTTGGCGTCGTACATGGCGATGTCAGCCCGGCGGATCAGTGTCGCACCGTCGTGGCCGTGATCTGGGCTGACGACAACACCTACGCTCGACGCAATGGCAACGGTTGCGGCGCCAAGGTCGAAGGGCGCCTCGAGGGCTCGACTGAGAGCATCGGCAGTTGCGAGGGCCCGGTCCTGGTCGGCTCCGGGTAGGAACACTGCGAACTCGTCGCCGCCGAAGCGGGCGGCGAGGTCGGCTTCACTGCAGCATCGCTCGATCCGTTCGGACACCGCCGTCAACACCTCGTCACCGGCATGGTGACCGAACGTGTCGTTGATCTCCTTGAAGCGATCCAAGTCGATGAGTAGAACCGCAGACTGACCAGTGCTACCGAGAACCTGATCGATCCACGCTTCGAAATAGGCGCGGTTCGGTAGCCCGGTCAGCCGGTCGTGAGTCGCCTGATGCTGGATCTGCGCATGGAACTGGCCCTTGCGGATAGCCACGGCGAGCTGCTGAAGCATCGCAGCAAGACGGTTGGCGTCGTCCTCGTCGAAGTCCGCTGTGGCACCTTGGCGGCCACGAATGACGATCACCCCGAGTGTGCCGCGATCATCCGCTAGCGGGGCCAGCAGGACGCCATCGAGTTCAGCGCTCGCCAACTGCTTACCGATCCCGGGGTCATCAGCGAGCTCGGAGTCGGCCAAAGACACCGGGCCCCTGGACTCCATGACCGAGGACCAGCGTTCATCGGTCGCGTCGCGCGGCAAGACCTTGCTGGGCAGCGGACGACCATGGTGAACGTCGACCGGAATGCCGGCGCTGTCCCACATTCGCAGCGACACGTTCGCCGCTCTGAGGTTCTCGGCGATCTGACTGACCGCCTTCGCCGCGATGTCGGTTGGTTCGGCTTCGTTGCCCACCTCGCGGCTGAACTCGTGGACGCTGGTGAGGTCGGTGTAGCGGTGCAAGAGCGCTCCGTGAGTCCTGACGACCGACCAAACGACCGGCGCAGGGCTGAGTGAGATGATGCCGAGCCATGGCTCGATGAGCATCGGAATCGAGATCGATGAGGCGATCACCGCGCCTGGAAGATGGAAGACGGGAGCATTGGCGAGTTCCTTGCGTACCCGTCGACTCAAGCCTCCTTCGAAACACGAGATCGCCACGGCGACCAGGACGCCGCCAGTAACGAGAGCAATGAAGAGGACGCCGACCATGCCGAGCCACACCCACGGCGAAGCCTCGGGTGATGTCCCGAAGAACCACCGGAACAAGCCGATGGCGACGATCGTCTCGAGAGCGAAGCTGGCCAGATTGAAGATCAGCTTGAGCACCGTCGCCCGGCGCCAAACCAGGATGCCGATCGCAGCGCCGATAGTCCGAGCAACAACCAAACTGACCGGGCTCACGAACAACATGCCGATGGCCAGCGTCAGGTCCGTCGGAGTATACGAGACGGCCTGGTTTCGAGCCTCGACGTGGAACACGAGACGCTCGGACAGCGCGAATGCCGCCACCAGTCCGATCCAGGCCGGCCAGTCGGACCCATCGACCACGTAGAAGTCTTCGATCCCCATCGACAACGCCAACGACAGAGCCAGGACGCCGACCGTCAACAGCGCAACGAGCACTGGCGGCTCGAGCAGCTTGCGTTTTTCAGGAGTCGGTGCAGCGGAGGTTTCGGTCATGGGAAATAGAGGCGGCAGTTCGCCGCTCTCCCATCGGCCTGGACCAGGCGACATTCAAGGACGATCGCCCGCTCACCCGATATCAGAAAGAGCTAGTCCGAATGACCTATTCGTTGGGCTCGCGCGCCCCTCTGGGAGTCCGTCCGACCCAGTACTGAGGCCTCAATCCACCACTCTCCGCTCAATGACGATCACGAACGATCCGATTGCGTCTCAAGAGCAAATGCTCTGAACGAGGCAACGATCCCGTGGGCTGTATCTGGTCGCCTGGCCCGGGGGGGAGTCAGTGGCGAAACCGGCGTTCTCCTTTGAACTCGCAGGAGAGCGAAAAATGCCAAGGACACAAGAAGTCCAAGGTGAGACACGGGACGACATGAGGCGAGAGCGTTGGCTCGCGCTGTTCACCGTCCTGGCGGTTCTGGGGACACTCGTGGTCGGGATACTCCGTCCCGCCGGTGCCTCGACCGAACCCGCGTCCACCGTCGATGTAATCACCGAGCCCGACACCGCTCCCGTAGAGCTGGGGGAGCTATCGGCTGACGTCTTCTCCGGCGTTGAGCTGGACGTCGACGGTTCAGGCATTGATGTCGCTGTGATCGACACCGGTGTCGCGCACGTCGACGGCCTCGGCATGAACAAGGTTCTGTACGGACCCGACATGAGCGGCGAAGTGGCTACGAACGCCGCCAACGTCGACACCTACGGGCACGGCACCCACATGGCCGGCATCATCGCCGGTGACCGCGAAGGCCACGAGGGTGTAGCGCCTGGCGCTCGCATCGTGAGCGTGAAGGTCGCCGGTGCCGACGGCGAAACCTCGCTCCCCCAGATGGTCGCCGCCATCGACTGGGTCATCGCCAACAAGGACGTCGATGGCCTGAACATCCGGGTTCTGAACCTGGCATTCGGCCACGCCGACGTTGCCGCCCACTTGGGCGATCCGCTCTCGGCTGCAGTCGAGCGAGCATGGCATGCAGGCATCTTCGTAGTCGTAGCCGCCGGCAACACCGGCGACGATCACCATCACCTTGGCTCCCCGGCCATCGACCCCTACGTCCTGGCGGTCGGCAGCTCAGACTCGACCGGCGGCGAGTCCCGAGACCTACAGCCGGTCGGCGACTGGTCCTCACACGGCAATGCATACCGCAGCGCCGACCTCGTCGCTCCCGGCCGCTCGATCGCCTCGTACCGGGTACCCGGGTCGACCATCGATGAAGAGTCACCCATCGGTCGCCACGGCGACGACCTCTTCCGAGGAACGGGTACCTCGCAGTCAGCGGCCGTAGTCAGCGGCGTCGCAGCCCGACTGCTCGAGGCGCACCCCGACCTGACCCCCGATCAGCTGAAGGCAACCCTGGTCAACACCGCCGGCACCAGCCTCGACCTGGATCCCCTGGTCGCCGGCGCTGGGGTGCTCAACGCAGCCGCTGCCTTCGAGAACCCCGCTGTAGACGCAGCCCCCCAGAACCACACTCCGGCGCTGACCAACGGCGCTCCGATCGCCATCTGGACCCAAGGCACCTGGGACGGCGCCACCTGGTACGGCGGCACATGGGCCGGTGGTACGTGGGCCGGTGGCACGTGGGCTGGTGGCACGTGGGCTGGTGGCACCTGGGCGGGCTCCGGCTGGCAAGGCTCCGGCTGGCAAGGCTC